>JAZDEE010000049.1:0-19518 GCA_043809065.1 Candidatus Omnitrophota bacterium
GAAATAAGTCGTTGGATTTCAAGGCATATCGTGCGGCAGGAGTTCCTGCGAACCGGATATTTATAATTGTGGAATAATAAACCTAGAATTAATATATATTTTTAGAGTATTAACCATATTTGTAACGAGGCGGATATGATACTCAACATATCAGCGAAAAGAAAGTATTTAGAAGCGCTTATAGCGGCGGGTATGGCTTTTTTTATTTTTGGCCAGCCGGCTTATGCTCAGAAATCCTCAACGAATTTAACCGTGAATAGTTCTCTCTTGTCTGAACAAGAGAGTTTCCCCGGCTGGATGGATTTTTCCAGTGGTTCTATATTTTCGGAACAACAAGCAGTTTTTTCCAAGTTGTTCAATGGCGGGACAGCACTATCCAATCCCGGGATAACACCCATACTATCCGCAGCCGCGTTAAATCCAAAAGTGTCGACAACAGCAACGTCTCAAGCCTTACTTAGCACCATAGCGAAGGCGAGATTACGAACGTTAATGGCAAAACTGTTGGAGACGGGGAAACAGACTTATACCGGGATACAGATGCGTTATCCCAGGCTGCCTACGTATGAAACCATATTGACTTCTGTAGCGAGAGTAAAAGGGATAGCGCTTCCACCGCCGGTGCCGCCGGATGATCCAACACCGCCGCCAGTGCTGCCGCCAACACCGCCACCGAATGATCCGTCAACACCGCCGCCAGTGCTGCCGCCGGAGCCGCCACCAGTGGAACCCCCAACACCGCCCGTGGAGCCGCCGGTAGAACCGCCCGTGGAGCCGCCGGTAGAACCGCCTGTGGAGCCGCCGGTAGTAGTGGATCCGGGCGATCCCAATAATCCGCCCGTGGAGCCGCCAGTAGTGGATCCGCCAGTGGAACCCCCAACACCGCCGCCTGTGAATCCGCCAGGTGGAGAAGGGGCTCCGGTAATTACTTCGGCAACTGGAGGAATTGCCCAGGGGAACATTGGTTTGATAACCGGGACGAATTTGGTTAATCAGAATAGTTCGCATTGGCTGCACTTTACCGAGCTTACCGGAAGTTTTGAGGAGGGGTCGGCCGGATGGGAAGTTTGGAACGATAATGGGAGTGATGTATTTTTTGATTCGAGCGCGGCTATTTTAGGAAGTATGTCTTTTCGTAATCATATTTATTGCACTGACTACGAGTGGAATAATCCGAAAGAAGAGTCGGGCAAAGGAATCTTTGCTCATGTCAGCTGGTGGGACGCGCCGGACTCCGGGCAATATTATTACCGCTATTATGTGCGTTACAGCGGGCCGGTGTTTAAATGGACCAATAACAGCTTTAAACAGCTTTATATCCATCACTTATTCAATATGTGTCCTTGTATGTGGGACAATATCCCCGCGGGGATGGGGCCGAGGATGTATGATCTGCAGGGAGATAACCGGATCTTTGTAGACTTAGGTAAACGGATGAAACTGGACACGTGGTATTGTATTGAACTTTATGTGGGCAAGTTGGGGAATGGGGTTGCCGTGGAATTTTGGTTGGACGGCAAGCAATGTCCTATTTATGATGAAGACAAGCATACTGTATTGCCGTCAGGCGTTTGGAATTCGTGTTACTCGTATAACGGTAACGTATTCGGGCCGTTGGAATTAGGGACGATAAATTGTCAAAACTGGTCGTATGGCCAGCTGCCGGTAGAGGAAGATATCTGGTTCGACGGGTTCGCGATGAGCCCTAGTGGGCGGATCTATCCTGGTTGTATCGTGGAAATAGGCAACAATGAGGATTACAACGCGGCCGTAAAAGTAACCCAGCCGATAATCCATATGTCCGATCAGGAGATTGAGTTCACAGTGGATTTGAATGTGCCAAGAACTTCTGGTTCAACTGCTGAAGGCGCTCCAATGCCTCCAGGCGTTGACTCTGAAGGGAATCCGGCTTATTATCTGTGGGTAACGAATAACCAGGGTTTGCGCAGCGCCCCCTACCAACTTCACTGAGAAACCGGAAAATACATTTTCAATATTGTAGAGACGCAAAATTTTGCGTCTCTATTGACAGACAAAGTTTAAGATAATCTCTGCTGCCCGTTGACTCGCCCCCGGAGTTCCCAGACTTTCCCGCACCTTTCTCAACTCATTTTGCATTTGGTTCAGTTTTTCCCGGTTATCTAATATTTCCAGAGCGGCTTGAGCGATTAAGCGGGGTTGGGCCTGGAATTGGACGAATTCCGGGACAATTTTTCTCCCGGCGACGACGTTAACTAATCCGATGTAAGGGAGCCGGATGAGTTGTTTGGCAATCAGCCAGTTCAGAAAAGAAACTTTATAGACGATGACCATAGGCCGCTGCATAATGGCTGTTTCTAAAGTAGCTGTGCCGGAGGCTGCTAAAACAAAATCGCATAAGTTCAGAAAATCGCGGGTCTGATTCGCGCATAGAGTAACAGGGACGCCGGATATCTTTATTTTGGATTCGTAATATTCTTTGCCAAGCTGGGGAGCTTTTAGTAAGACGAATTGGATGCGCGGGATGCGGTCTTGAATTATTTTCGCGCTTTGCAGAAGAACAGGCAGTATCCTTTCCACTTCTCCCCGGCGCGAGCCCGGCATAATTCCGATTATTTTCTGGTGGGACAGGCCCAATTTAGTCAATAATTCTTCCCGGGGAATAGCGGGATAGGCAGTATCTAACAGGGGATGCCCGACAAAAGAAACGTCTATTCCGTGTTTTTTATAGAGCGCTTCTTCAAACTTAAATACTACCAGCATCTTATCCACGGCTTGTTGGATAGTCTTAATCCGGCCTGGCCACCAGGCCCAGATTTGCGGACTGATATAATAAATAACCGGGATATGTCTTTTTTTGAGTTCTTGCGCTAACTTGAGATTAAACCCGGGATAGTCAACCAGTATCACGGCTGCAGGCGGGTCCTGATCAACGCGGGCGAGGATGGCCTGGAAGATTTTTTTGATCTTGAGGATATTGGCCAGCACGCCGGTAAAGCCGATAATGGACAACTCAGACATATCCAGGAAAATATTGGCCCCGGCCTGGCGCATCTTTTCTCCGCCCATTCCGGAAATCTCCAGCCGCGGGTCTATTTTCTGTAAAGCGGAAATCAGGTGGGCGCTGTGCAAATCTCCTGAGGGCTCTCCGGCTATGAACATTAACTTTTTAGTCATGGCGGAGCTTGATCTTTTCCAGGATTTCGACCGCTACTTTTAAGGCATCCCGGCCTTCTTCAGCGGAAACCAGCGGACGTTTCTTTTCCCGGACACATTCCACAAAAGCGCGCAGTTCTTTTTGCAGCGGGCGTTCTTTTTTGATGTTAATCTTTTTCCGGACGATTTTATTGTCCTGTTTTTCGTAAATTTCCGCCTCTTGCGCTTCATAATCTAAAGAAATATAGGCATTTTCCTGGAACAAGCGGATTTTACGCATGGATTTAGGACTGATTCGGCTGGCTGTAATATTAGCTACAGCTCCATTTTGGAAGTTAATGCGCGCGTTAGCAATATCTTCATGTTCGGTAAGCACATTTACCCCCACTGCCTGAATAGAAGCAACCGGGGAGTTGACCAGCCCCAGAACGATATCAATATCGTGAATCATCAGGTCTAAAACCACCCCCACATCTTTAACCCGGGCGGCAAATGGACCTAACCGATGGCATTCAATAAACTTAGGATTGCCGGGTAATTCCTGCACGGCCTGAACAGCGGCATTAAATCTTTCCACATGGCCTACCTGAAGCACTAACTTTCTTTCTCCGGCGATACTCAGCAGTTCATCAGCTTCAGCCACAGTAGTAGTAAACGGTTTCTCCACCAGGAGGTGAATATTGTGTTCCAGGAAATCCCGGGCAATGGGATGATGCAGGTTGGTAGGCACTACAATACTGGCTGCTTCGACTAAGGCCAAAAGCTCCCGATAGTCCGGAAAATAAAGACAGCGGCAACGCTGCGCTGCTGTTTTGGCCTGATTGGCGTTGATATCGGCCACGCCTACAAGTTGGACGTCGGCAAGTTCGGCAAATATTTGGGCATGAATGGAACCTAAACTGCCGACCCCGATTACCCCTACTTTTAATTTATTCATAATTAAATGCCAATAGAAATTCTGTACATCTTGTAGGGGACAGGCTTGCCTGTCCCGTTAAAATATAATAAATAATATATTAAAAGGTAACGGAACGGGCAGTCCCGTTCCCTACAATTTAGATTATATCAAAATATATAGACAGAAAGCAAGCAAATATGTTATACTAAAAAATCACTTTTGGGATGGGACTGAGAGAAGGAACAGAAGATTAAGCGGGAAAAATATGCGGGAATTTTTCAGATTAACCAAATTTTTGCGGCCGCATCTGGGCTTGTTTATGTTAGCCGTGATGTGTATGTTTATTTCCGCTTTGTTTGACGGGGTGCAGATTGCTCCGGCTATCCCGATGATAGATATTGTGTTTACAGGTAAGGCAATAAGTATTGCCCGGCCGCTGCCCGGTTTCGTTACCCGCCTGATTGGGGCAATCAACGGTTTTCCCCGTTTAGCGCTTCTGCAGTTTATCGTCATGGGCTTAGCGGGGCTGTTTATATTAAAAGCAGTAACAGAATTTGTGCGGCAATATCTGATGACCAGAGTGGGAGAACTGGTGTTACGCGATATCCGTAATGCCCTTTATGCCAAATATCAGCACTTTTCCCTGCATTACTATAGTAAAACCAAAATAGGCGCCTTAGTCTCCCGTATTACTTATGATGTGGGAGTAATTAATAATTCTATCTCCCAGGGGCTTACCGATGTCTTTTATCAGGGGTTTAAAGTAATTCTCCTGCTTGGGCTGGCTGTTTTTCTTAACTGGAAGCTGTTTTTATTTTCTATTGCGCTTTTTCCCTTTATTAGTATCCCGGTAGTGCGGATTAGTAAGGCGTTACGTAAAATCAGCACGATGACTCAGGAGAAAATGGGAGAGTTGAATGCCGCGCTTTATGAAGGCATTTCCGGGATCCGGGTGGTCAAGACATTTTTGATGGAACAGTATGAAATAGATAGATTTAAGCGGGCTAATCAAGGGTACTTTAAAACTGCGATGAAAGCAGCCAAGAGGGTCATAGCTATCGGCCCGGTAACCGAACTTATCGGCTCTTTTGCCGCGATGATTGTTTTATATGTAGGCGGCCGGCAGATTATCCTGGGGGAGCTTTCTTTTGGGATGTTTGCCGCTTTTATGGGGTCAATGTTTCAATGTGTTCAGCCCTTTAAACGGCTGAGTAATATTAGCGCTGTGATGCAGCAGGCGCAGGCCGCGGCAGTGCGGATTTACGAAATCTTAGATGCTTCTATAGACGTTCAGGATAAAGCCGGGGCAGTAAATTTACCCAGGGTAACCCGGAATATTTGCTTTGAAAATGTCAGTTTCCGTTACGACGCGGAAGCGGAAGACGTGTTAAAGGAGATTAACCTGGAAGTTCCTGTGGGCACAATGGCGGCAATAGTAGGGCCCAGCGGTGTAGGGAAAACCACCATGCTTAATCTGGTAGGGCGTTTTTATGATGTTACCGGCGGAAGAGTCACTATAGACGGCTATGACCTGCGTGATGTTACCTTGAAGTCTCTGCGGGAAAAATTAGGGATTGTCACCCAGGAGACATTCCTTTTCAATGATACAGTGAGGGCCAACATTGCTTATGGGAATATTCAAGCCTTGCCCGAAAAGATAGTTCAGGCGGCGCGCGTTGCCGGGGCGGATGAGTTTATTCAGAAACTGCCCGAAGGTTATGATACGGTGATCGGCGAGCGGGGATTTAGACTATCCGGAGGGGAGAAGCAGCGTCTTGCCATTGCCCGCGCTCTTTTAAAGGACCCGCCGATCTTGATATTAGATGAAGCTACCTCTCAGTTGGATTCACAGTCAGAGTCATTAGTGCAAAAGGCCTTAGATGAGTTAATGCGGGGACGGACGGTATTTGTTATTGCCCACCGGCTTTCCACAGTGCGCCGGGCGGATAAGATAGTTGTGCTGGGTAAAGGAAGAATTGTAGAAACCGGAACGCATGAGCAGTTGATTAAAAGTGAGGGCAGTTATAATCGTCTTTATCAATTACAGTTTCACGATGTTGTGTAAAGATGGCTCAAAGGCCGCCTGGGCGAATCCCTAAAAAATAACAAATAAATAAAAAAGATTGCCAAAAGGGAGATTTTCTGGTATATTATTACGCTATATATATTACTATATTATTTTAATGCCATAGAATTTCCTTATGTATAGTGCAGGCATACCTGCATCAATAATTTAAAACACAAATAAAAATAGTAGTGAGATAGTAAGAAAGGAGTGAGTAATTTGGTAGTAGAAACTTTGATTAGACAACTATTAGAGGCGGGGGTGCATTTTGGGCATCAGACTAAACGCTGGAATCCTAAAATGAAGAGATTTATCTTTGGGGAAAGAAGCGGTATATATATCATCGATTTGCAGCAGACCGCGCAGAGGCTAAAGGCTGCCTGCGAGTTTTTAGAGGATTTATCCGCGAAGGGAAAGAGTGTGCTTTTCGTAGGCACTAAGAAACAGGCCCAGGAGATAGTTGCTTCTTGTTCAGAACATTGCGGGATGTTTTATGTCACGGAAAGATGGTTGGGCGGGACCCTGACCAATTTTGAAACCATTCGTAAAAGCGCGGACCGCCTTAAGGCTTTGGAAGCTGAAAAAAACTCCGAGGAACAAATCTCCCTGACCAAGAAAGAAAAGGCCGTCCGGGAAAAAGATATTGCCAGATTACGGAAAAAGCTCTCCGGAATAGTAGAGATGAAAAAACTGCCCGCCGCTTTAGTAATAGTAGATCCTAAAAAAGAATACATTGCCGTCCAGGAAGCCAAACGGCTGGCCTTGCCGGTAGTTGCTCTTTTGGATACTAACTGCGACCCGGGTGTGATAGATTACCCCATCCCAGGCAATGACGATGCCTTGCGGTCAGTCAAGTTTGTTGTTTCTATGCTGGCAGATAGTATTTTAGCCGGGAAAGAAAAGCACAAAGATATCGGGACCAGTGAAAAGGAAGGTAAGATTGAAGATGGTTCTCCTGTCCCGCAGCAGACCGCGGTTAAAGATATTGTAGCCGAGGAAGCCATTGTGGAAGAGATAGAAAAAAAGGTCAAACCGCCTGAAGATCTGCCGATGAAAAAGAAGACAGTAAAGGGGGAAATTAAGAAGTAGTGGCGGGCCTTGCTTGTGCCCGAAGGGCGCGCCCGCCCGAATTAAATTTTCCAAGTTTGAGTGTTTGTTAGTGCAGGAGGAAGTACCAAATGGAAAAGACGATCATAAAAATCAGCGCTAAAGAAATACAGAAATTACGTGAAACAACATCAGCCGGAGTTATGGATTGCAAATCCGCTTTAGAAGAGGCTAAGGGGAATTTTGATCAGGCAATGCAGTTATTGCGAAAAAAAGGCCAGGTCAAAGCGGCCAAAAAGGTTTCCCGCAGCGCTAAAGAAGGGCTTATTGAATCATACGTGCATTCCAATAACCGGATTGGTGTTTTGGTGGAAGTAAATTGTGAAACTGATTTTGTATCCAGATGTGAAGATTTCAGGCAGTTTGCCAAAGACGTGGCTATGCAGATAGCCGCGTTAAGCCCTCTTTACATAAAAAGAGAAGATGTCCCTAAAAAAATAGCCGAAGAAAATAAAGACTGTCAGGAAGAGTTCTATAAGAAAAATTGTCTTTTAGAACAGGCTTTTATCAAAGATCCCAGCCGCACAATTAACGACTATTTAACGGATTTACTGGCTAAGATAGGTGAGAATATTGTTGTGCGCAGGTTCACGCGCTATCAATTAGGAGAAGAATCTTGAGCAAAAAAGAAGTTCCCGTGTTTAAACGCATTGTTCTGAAAGTCAGCGGCGAAGCGCTGCAGGGGGACGCGCATTACGGCATTGATGAAGATGTGATTTCTTCTATTGCTCAGCAGATAAAAGAAGTGAGCAGCCTGGGTGTGCAGACAGCTGTAGTAATAGGCGGGGGAAATATCTTTAGAGGGGTTGCCGCTGCCAGCCGGGGAATGGATAGAGCGGCCGCGGATTATATGGGAATGCTGGCTACCGTAATTAACGGATTAGCCCTGCAGAACGCTTTGGAAAAAATAGCGGTGTTTACCCGTGTGCAAACGGCAATTGCTATGCAGGCGCTGGCCGAACCTTATATCCGCCGGCGGGCAATCAGGCATCTGGAAAAAGGGCGGGTGGTTATATTTGTTGCCGGCACGGGAAGCCCCTATTTTTCTACCGATACCACTGCCGCGTTACGGGCTAACGAGATAGGCGCCCAGGTGATTCTTAAAGCTACTAAGGTGGACGGGGTTTATTCTGCCGACCCGCAAAAGGATAAAGACGCTCAGAAGTTTGACCAGCTTAACTATATAGAGGTCCTGAAAAGAGGGCTGAAAGTGATGGATGCCACAGCGATCAGTTTATGCATGGACAATAATCTGCCGATTATTGTTTTTAATCTGAAGCAGCCGGGCAATATCAAGCGTATTGTTTTGGGAGAGAAGATAGGGACGATTGTTAATTGATAGATTCGTTTAGTCTGTTGTTAATACAAACGAAATGTACCTATATAGCCATTTTTGCTTTAAAGCAATTAAATCCGAAATTCGAATATCGAAATTCGAAACAAATCCGAATGTCCCAATTTTATAATCCTCAAAACTGAAAATTTTTGTTTGGGTCATTGGTATTTGGAAAATTTGAACATTGTTTCGGATTTCGATATTCGTGCTTCGAATTTGGATTTTAAACCACAACAGAATTAAGGGTGTTTCTAATAATTCGTTTAAAATATGTAGGAATAATAGGGGGTAGCGATGACAACAAGAGAAGTCTTGCATGAGACCGAGGAAAAAATGCATAAGACGGTGGAATCGGTCCAGAGGGAATTTTCTGAGATGCGCACGGGCAGAGCTTCTCCGGGGATAGTCGAGGGGATATTAGTGGATTATTATGGCGCGAAAACACCAATCAAACAGTTAGCCACGATTTCTACTCCGGAAGCAAGGTTAATATTAATCCATCCCTGGGACCCTTCGGTTATAGACCCGATGGAAAAGGCGATTTTTCAGTCGGCTTTAGGCATTACTCCCAATAATGATGGTAAGGTTATCCGCATAACTCTGCCGCATCTTACCGATGAAAGGCGGCAGGAATTAGACAAAATAGTCAAACGGATTGCTGAAGGCGGGAGGGTTTCCCTGCGCACGGTCCGCCGGGAAGCGAATGAGGCGCTGAAGCATTTGGAAAAAGAAAAAAAAGTTACCGAAGATGACTGTTTTGGCTCTCTGGAACAAGTGCAGAAACTAATCGACAAATATACTGCTAAGATTGACGAAATCTTAAAAGCAAAAGAAAAAGAAATTATCGAAGGATAAATTCTAATTTGGGCCGCTAGCTCATCCTGGTAGAGCACCGCCCTTTTAAGGCGGGGGTGGAAGGTTCGAGACCTTCGCGGCTCACCAAATATTTTTCTTCCAAAGGGCTCGAAGCGAACGAGCGCCGAGCGAAGCGAGGAAAAGGCCGTGAGTCAAAGACCGGCCGAAAGCGAGTGAGGGGGGCCTGCGCAGGCGAGCTCCGCGAGCCGGAGCAGGCGAGACCTTCGCGGCTCACTATTCTACTTCGCTCAAACGTTTCCACGTTTGAGCTTCGAAGAATGTTTAGTGTGTTTTTCAGAGAAAAACTCGAAGCGTTAGGATGGGGAGTATACTGAACGCCAAGTGAGGGGACGCAGTCTTAACTAATGTAAATAATGGTGAAACGTTATGAGTTGATTGACCATACGGCAGATATTGGTTTGCGCGCTAAGGGAAAGGATTTAAAAGAACTCTTTAGTAACGCTGCTTATGGGATGTTTGAAATCTTGGCGGACCTGAAAAATGTGCGGACTGAAAAATCCCTGACCATAGAAATAAAAGCTCCTAATATAGAGGAGCTTTTTTTATCATGGCTGCGGGAATTGCTCTATCAATATGCCGCTAAAGAAATACTTTTAAAGAAATTTACCATCAATAAGCTGGATAATACGTCAATATCGGCGCTGGTCTTTGGGGAAAAGGCCGATCCTAAAAGACACCATCTGAAGGCAGAGATTAAAGCGGCAACCTTTCATCAGCTTGAAGTGCGGAAGGTTGGAAATATGTGGGAAGGGCAAGTGATCTTTGATGTATAGATTCGATAACAGTCAAAGAGAAGAGGACCGATAATTAATAACCAAACACCAAGATACCTGTCTGCCGACAGGCAGGCAATCACCAAACAATAACCAAGTACCAAATTCCAATAACCAAACAACAAACGGAAAAAGTTAAACATATTTTAGCATCAGTTATACAGAAAAGAGGCGGTATGGATAAACTTTTTTGGGGTACTATAAATTTACTTCTTGGGTTTGTGGTTATTCCCGGCGCCTTTGCCGGGGTTATCGAGACCGAGGCTAAAGTGACTTCAGCTATAATTTATATTGATTCCGCTCAGGTTACCCGCTGTGCCCGGGTTAATGTTAAAGAGGGGTTTAATGAAATTTTATTTACCAATGTCCCGGAATATTTAAATGAAGGGACGCTGACAGTTTCGGCCCAGGGAAGCGCCGACGCAAGAATGCTGGATGCTAAAATAAAACAAATATTTTTGGAAGAAGCGCCCTCAGAACAAGTGCGCCAGTTAGTAGAACAAATCGAACAGCTGAAAGATAGTATAGCGGAGTTGAATAATTTGCAGCGCGTTATCGGACAAGAACAGGAATTCCTGACCTCCATAAAACTGTTCGCGCAACAACAGGTGCCCGAAGACTTAATTACTAAGATGCCCGATGTACAGCAGTTAGGCGCCTTGAGTAGTTTTATTAGAACGCAGTGGCAGGATACTTTTCAACGGCGGATGAAAAACGAACAGGATCTGCGCGAAAAAAATAAAACTTTAGAGAAGCTAAACAAAGAGTTAGCTCAACTGGAGCAGATGCGGCGCAAAGAAAAACAACTGCTGAGCGTTGAGCTTGATGTGCAAAAAGCCGGGGACTTAGAGGTATCCGCCGGTTATCTGATAGACCAGGCCGGCTGGTATCCTGAATATGACGCGCGGGTTAATTATGAAACACAGCAGGTAGAATTAGTCTGTATGGGGGTGGTTAAACAGACCAGCGGGGAAGATTGGCAGGATGTGCAGCTTACGCTTTCTACAGCCAAACCTACTATCTCCGGGAGGATGCCCCAGTTAACAAGCTGGAATTTAAGGCCGCGTCCCCCAATGGAAATGCAGAAATGCGAAATGTCTTTAGCTAATAGAGCATCCGCGCCTTCGTGGGGTGGAGCCGTGGACGACTATTTAGATAAAGAAAAAAAAGCGTTACCTTTATATGCCCAGGTTGCCGAAAAATTTACTTCGGTAAATTACCGGATTGCCCGTTCCTCAGATGTTAAATCCGACGGGACCAGACACAGACTGCCGGTTTTCTCGGAAAAATTCCCGGTAAAATTTCAGTATTCCGTTACGCCTAAACTTTCACCGTTTGCTTATTTGACGGCTAAAGTGACTAATCAAAGAGAACAATTGCTTCCGGCGAATGCGCGCTTGTTTTTAGACGATGTTTACGTAGGCTCTTCTTCTATTGACGCGGTGGGAAAGGGCGAAGAATTTGACTTTTATCTGGGGATAGATGAAGGCGTGAAGGTAAAGAGAGAAAAAATAAAAGAACAGGTCAAAGAAATCTGGATAGCCGGGCTTAAACGTAATAATAAAGTGATCAACACTACTTTTAAAGTGACTTTGGAAAATTACAAAAGCCAGGATATTAAAATTAATTTATTTGACCAGCTTCCGGTTTCTCAGAGCGATCGAATCGCGGTAAAAAGCTTAGAGATGACCCCCAAACCAACTGAGGAAAATTATAAAGATAGAAAAGGCGTAATGCGCTGGGAATTGGATATCGCGCCCCGGGAGAAGAAAGAAGTGAATTGGACATATCAGATTGAACATCCGCGCGATATGGATCTGGAATAAGTAAAGATGTGAAAATTCGAAATCCGAATATCGAAATTCGAAACAAATCCGAATTTTCCAATGCTCGAATGTTCAAAACCATATTCTTTAGACATTTGTTTTGGTTATTTTAGTTATTTGAAAATTGTTTCGAATTTCGGATTTTCCGCCGGAGGCGGACCAGCCTCTGGCTGGCGTGCTTCGAATTTTAACATATTATACGAGGTATATAATGGGCAATATGTGGGATGGGCCTTTAGAAAAGATTGACGATTACCGCTGGCGCATACCGAAAAGCTTTAAGCCGGGGATGCGTGTTGACGGGATTATTTATGCTGATGAAAATCTTTTAAAACATATTCGCGGAGACCGTGCCGCGGAGCAGGTGGCGAATGCAGCGTATCTTCCGGGGATTGTCCGGTATTCTTTAGCTATGCCGGATATTCACTGGGGATATGGTTTCGCTATCGGCGGCGTAGCCGCCACAGACGTGGCCTCCGGCGGAGTTATTTCTCCCGGCGGGGTGGGCTTTGACATCAACTGCGGTGTCCGGCTCGTGCGCACCAGCCTGAGCGAAAAGGATGTCCAGCCCAAACTGCGCGAATTAGTCTATGCCTTGTTTAACCAGGTTCCCGCGGGAGTAGGTTCTAAAGGAGAAGTACGCGCAAGCGGCAAAGATGAAAAAAATCTTTTAGTGCAGGGAGCGGCCTGGGCGGTAGAACGTGGTTACGGCTGCGCGGAAGATTTGGAGTATACCGAAGAAAAAGGGGCAATTAAAGGGGCCGACCCTTTAGCGGTTTCTCCCCGCGCCTACGAGCGGGGGCAGAATCAAGCTGGCACCTTAGGTTCGGGAAATCATTTTTTAGAGATACAGGTGGTGGAACAGATATATGATGAAAAAATTGCCGGAATCTTTAATTTGTCCCTGGGACAAGTAGTGGTGATGATTCATAGCGGTTCGCGGGGATTAGGATATCAGGTTTGCGACGAATATGCTGTCTCTATGGTGCGCACTTTGAGTAAGTTCAATATTGATGTCCCGGACCGGCAGCTGGCCTGCGCTCCGGTAACTTCGGCCGAAGGAGAGGCCTATTTGGGAGCGATGCGCTGCGCGGCTAATTACGCCTGGTGTAACCGCCAGATTCTTATGGAGCTTACCCGCCGGGTGTTTCAGAAGTTTTTTCATCTTGGCCCCAAAGATTTGGGGATGGATTTGATTTATGACGTGGCGCATAATATTGCCAAAATAGAACAGCACGTCGTGGATGGAAAAACAAAGACACTCTGTGTCCATCGCAAAGGGGCTACCCGTGCTTTTCCGCCGCGGCATCCGGAACTTCCGCGGAGATACAAAACAACGGGGCAGCCGGTAATTATTCCCGGAGATATGGGCAGGTATTCTTATCTTTTAGTGGGCACGGAAAAAGCCGCCGAGACTTTTTACAGCACTTGTCACGGCAGCGGCAGGCTGATGTCGCGTTCCGAAGCCATCCGGCGGCTTAAAGGCCGCTCTGTGGCGAAGGAACTGGAGCAGCAAGGAATCTTTGCCTGCTCAAGCGGCCGGGAAACTTTAGCCGAAGAGGCCCCGGAGGCTTACAAAAATGTAAATGATGTGGTGGATGTGGTGCATAACGCGGGAATCTCCCGGCGGGTTTGCCGGATGAAACCGTTAGGAGTGGTGAAAGGGTAATTGGGTGTTCGGGGGATTCCGAGAGTGGGCCCCTCCGCCCGGTGTGCCTGCCTGCCGCAGGCAGGGATCCTCCCACTCTCGGAATCCCCCCGAACACCCAATTAAAAAAGGAAAAAGAAGATGTTAGATATCAAATTTATTCGAGAAAATGCGGATATTGTGAAAAAGGGAATCCAGGCCAAAGGTGTCCAGCTGGATATAGATAGTTTACTGAACGTTGATGAAGAGAAGAAAAAACTATCCATAGAAATGGAAGAATTGAAACACAAAAAGAATCTCCTTTCCGATGAAATTGCCAAAATGATGCTGGAGAATAAAGCCGGGGTCAAAAACCGGGTGGATACAGCAAAAGCACTATCCCAACAAATAGATGGAATCAAAGAAAAAGTGGCGGTTTTAGAGCAAAAACAAGCCGTTTTTTTGCTCAATATCCCAAATATATGTCACAATTCTGTTCCCGAAGGGTTGAACAGCAAACAGAATAAAGTAGTCCGCACTTGGGGAAAGCCTGCTTCGGCTAATTCTAAGCTGCGTAATCACGTGGAATTAGCCGAGCATTTGGGAATCATTGATTTTGGCCGGGCGGCCAAGATTACCGGCGCTAATTTTGTGCTGTATATGGGCGCGGGAGCGCGTTTGGAAAGGGCATTGTATAACTTTATGCTGGATTTGCACACTAAGAAACACGGGTATACGGAAGTGTTTCCGCCTTTTTTGGTGAACCGGGCCAGTATGACCGGCACGGGCCAATTACCCAAATTAGAAGAAGATATGTACCGTTTAAAAGACGATGATCTATTTCTTATCCCTACCGCGGAGGTGCCGGTAACCAATATCCACCGCGATGATATCCTTAAAGAAGAGGATTTGCCCCGTTATTATACCGCCTACACGGCCTGTTTCCGCCGTGAGGCCGGTTCTTACGGCAAGGAAACCCGCGGGTTGATCCGTGTGCACCAATTTGACAAAGTAGAGATGGTTAAGTTTGTTCATCCGGATAAATCTTATGATGAACTGGAGACCTTGCTGCAGGATGCTGAAGAGGTGTTGCAGCTTTTGGAATTGCCTTACCGGGTGGTGCTGTTGTGCAAAGGAGAGGTGAGTTTTTCCGCCAGCAAATGTTATGATATTGAGGCCTGGGCCGCGGGCAGCCAGATGTGGCTGGAGGTATCCAGCTGCAGCAATTTCACTGATTTCCAGGCCCGCCGGGCGAACGTAAAATATCGTTCCTCGGACAGCAAAAAATTAGCCTATGTGCATACGCTGAATGGTTCCGGCGTTGCTTTGGCGCGCACGGTAATCGCGCTGTTGGAAAATAACCAAAGGCCGGATGGAAGCGTGGCTATTCCTAAGGCGCTGGTGCCTTATATGGACGGCAAAACAGAACTGCGGGTAGGAGGATAATATGGTCATTCGGGTAATTAAGGCTATAATAGGCATTCTGCTTATTCCTGTAGCAGTAACGGTTACTTCCGCGTTTGCCGCGCAATTAGCCCGGATTCAGGAATTTGCCAGTCTGCCCGCGTATTTTTTAAAGGGGGTAATCGCTTATTTAATACTGCATGTAATACTGATGAAGCCGGCTTATCTTTATGTCCTTGGGCATGAGACAGCGCACGCCCTGGCGGCATTTATTTGCGGCGGGCAAGTGCGTGGATTTCAAGCTTCTTCTTCCAAAGGCCGGGTATTAAGCACTAAATCCAATTTTTTTATTGCCTTGTTCCCCTATTTTTTTCCTGCTTATACCATCTTTTTCTGGTTAGTCTATCTTGTAGGCAGGGTATTTTGGGATATGACGGCGTACGCGCCGTATTTAATGTTTCTTATCGGGTTTAGTCTCACCCTGCATTTAGTAATGACTATCGACTCGTTGAAAATAAAACAGTCAGACATTTTTAAAACCGGCTATTTCTTTTCGCTTTCTTTAATCTATATCCTTAACCTGTTGATCATCGGGCTTATCTTAGGGGTGGTCTTTAAAGAGTTTTCTCTTCCCGTGATGGTTGCTTCAATGTTGCAGCGGGCCGGGAATATCTATTATGGAATTTTCGCCTATCTTTTTCTTTAAAACCTATTGAGAAATGCGGGTTAATTTGATATTTGCCGGGAGGAGTGGCAGAGCGGTTGAATGCGGCGGTCTTGAAAACCGTTAGGGCCTCACGGTCCTCAGGGGTTCGAATCCTCTCTCCTCCGCCATATTTTTTGCTTGGAGGATTCGAAGCGAACGAACGCCGAGCGAAGCGAGGAAAAGGCCGTAGTCAGGAATGACCGGCCGACAGTGAGTGAGGGGGGCCTGCGCAGGCGAGCTCCCGCGAGCCGGAGTAGGCGAATCCTCTCTCCTCCGCCAAAATTTGCTTTACAATTTTGGTTAGGCGGATCCGCCTCTGGCGGAAAAGCGGTTACTCCTTGAGTGAAAAAGAATAGGTTATGCAAACATGTTTAGTTGGAGAGATGGCTGAGTGGTTGAAAGCGGTCGCCTCGAAAGCGATTATTCCGCAAGGAATCGGGGGTTCGAATCCTCCTCTCTCCGCCAAAATTTGCTTGGAGGATTCGAAGCGAACGAACGCCGAGCAAAGCGAGGAAAAGGCCGCCTGCCTGCCGGCAGGCAGGTATGTCAGGAATGACCGGCCGACAGTGAGTGAGGGGAGCCGGAGTTTATCCCCCGAAGCCCAAAACTAAGTGTCTTGGCGTAGGGGGACAGCGAGGCTCCGCCCGAGCGGAGTAGGCGAATCCTCCTCGCTACGTCAGAAAATCAAAAGGGCGGTAATGAAAAATAAATCGGTTTACATTATTGCCGGGCCAAACGGGTCAGGTAAAACGACTTTTGCCAAGTTATTTTTGCCGTACTATGTGCATTGTCCTAATTTTGTTAATGCCGATCTTATTGCGCAGGGATTATCACCTTTTGAGCCACACACCGCTGCTATTAAAGCCGGTAAACTCGTGCTTCAGCAAATCCGTGAGTATGCCCGTCGGGGTGTTGATTTTGCCTTTGAGACGGCCTTATCCGGGAAATCCTATACAGCCTTAATAACCGGTTTAAAAGATAAAAGCTACGCGGTGTATCTCTTTTTTCTATGGATTCCGAGTGTGGAATTAGCCATAGGCCGTATTAAAGACAGAGTTGCCGAAGGCGGGCATAATGTACCTGCCGCAGACGTGCGCAGAAGATTTCCCCGCGGTATCGGTAATTTTTTCAGTCTCTATGAACCGTTGCTTGATGGCTGGATGTTGTTTGATAACTCACAGGCAAAACCTATATTGATTGCCAAACGAAAGAACGGTTGTAAAGAAGTGATGGACGAGGAGTTATTTGCGATAGTGCAAAAAAACGCGAGGCAATATGAAAAAAAGGATGTCTCTTCAAGATAAGGCTGAAGCGGCGTTAAAAAAAGCGGTGCGGCAAGTTGTTGAGCGCCATAAACAGACAGGCCGTCCGCTGGTGGTTTGGCAAAACGGCAAAGTAGTGCGCATTTCGCCGTATTCGGTGAAGTAGTCCGGAAAGTCTTTTTATTGTAGATATAAAAGAATTGGGTATAATAACAGGTTAAAATGAATTTTAAATGGCAAACTGACCGGGAAAAGGCCTTAAAAGGCATGCGAATATCCGCGGAAAAAAAGCTGGAAGGGATCAGGTTAATGAATGAGTTGATGGATAAAGCATTATCTCTGCGTCAGAAGGCTATCCGGCGGAAATTAAGAAAGATATCCTAATATTGAACATTGCGGAGAGGTGCCTGAGCGGTTGAAGGGGCATGCCTGGAAAGCATGTGTAGTCGTAAGGCTACCCAGGGTTCGAATCCCTGCCTCTCCGCCAAAATTTGCCTGAGTAAACCGGTAGCAATTTTTGGCGAGATCTCGCCCGCCAGCGAAGCTGGCGAGGCGGATCCGCCATACGGTAATTATGCATTGCCTTTACATTCTATTGAATGAAGCAAAGAATAGGACAGGTACCGGCGTTGCTGATGATGTTAATAAACGCTTAGCGTTGCATAATGCAGGCAGGGTCAAAGCATCACGACCATATCGGCCGTATAATATAATTCATACAGAAGAATTTGAAACACTTAAAGGAGCTATGCAGATAACTAAACATGTTCATGCGCTTAAAATTCCATTTCAAATAACTGTTGCTTCGGGGCTGGTAGTTGATAGATTTGTTTATATTTACCTTATTTGCGGTGGAAAAATAGGGCTTATCGATACGGGAGTTTCTGGTTCAAAAAAGATCATCTTTGATTATTTAAAAAGCATTGATAGAGAGCCCCAGGAAATATCAGATATAATCTTAACTCATTCTCATCCTGATCATATTGGTTCGGCAAAATCTATAAAGGAGGCATCCGGTTGTTCGTTATCTATTCATTCGGCTGAAAAATCATGGATTGAAAATGTTGAATTGCAGTTTAGAGAACGGTCTGTTCCGGGATTTCATTCTCTTGTCGAAGGATCCGTGGAAGTTGATCGCGCATTTGAGGATGGGGATGTTATCAAACTTACTAATGATTTAGAATTAGAAATATTTCATACGCCGGGGCATTCAAAAGGTTCTGCGTCCTTTTTTCTAAAAAATGATGGAGCGCTTTTTTGCGGCGATGCTATTTTATTGCCTGGACAGATGCCTATATTTGAAGATTTCCGGAGTTGTATTAATTCGGTGAATAAGCTAATGAAGATTAATGGAGTGAAAGTGCTTTTTTCTTCTTGGGATGTTCCTCAAGAAGGGGAAAGGGTATCAGTGCTAATGGGCGAAAGCTTAAGCTATCTAAGAGAAATCCATGAAGCGGTTAAGGTTGTTGCCGCAAGCAAGCTTTCATCAGATGCAATGGAATTATGCAAGCAGGTAATAGGCAAACTAAAATTGCCTATTAGTATGGCTAACCCGTTAGTCGCGAGATCTTTTCAATCGATTCTTAACGTACAGAATTCGCGGGACACAATACTTAATTACTATGATAAGACATGACATTAGGTATCGTGTCCCCCGATTTCCCCTGGATATAACTAAATATTAATAAGGAGCGCAAAATGGCAGATTTTTCTTTTGATATTGTTTCAGAGGTAGACCTGCAGGAAATGGATAACGCGGTGAATCAGGCGAAAAAAGAATTGACGCAGCGGTTTGATTTTAAGAATAGCAAATCCTCGCTTACTTTCGATCGGAAAGAGAAGAAGATTACCTTGATTGCCGATGATGAGTTTAAACTGCAAGCTTTGAAGGATATCTTAATTGGCCGGATGGCTAAAAGACACGTTTCCTGGAAGTCTCTTAAATTTAATACCGCGGAACAGGCCTTTGAGGGATATGTCCGCCAGGTAGTGGAAATATGTGTGGGTATTGATAAGGAAAAGGCCAAAGAGTTGAACATTATAATCAAAGGTCTCGGTTTAAAAGTGCAAACTCAGATTGAAGGTGAAAAAATAAAGGTTCGCTCGCCCAAGAAGGACGATTTGCAGGCAGTTATTACGCATTTAAAAACCTTGGATTTTTCTCTGCCGCTTAATTTTTGCAATTATCGTTAATCAAAATAGGGACATCTCGGACCACCTATTTTCTTGACAGTAAGCAACCAAAATAAAAAGGGGTCAGAGTGAATTTAATAAATGACTTTGCCCCCTTTATCCGCCATACGAACGAAGAACAAAAATGTTTTTAGAATTTCCTTATAAGGGGAAATAGATGGGTAAGATCATGGATTTCATGGTGTTTTTGCTGATGCGGGCGTTGATGGCAGTAATCAACGTTTTTCCTATCGCTGTCTCTACGTGGATAGCAAGGAGAATTGGCGATATTCTATTTTTGCTGCTGGTCCGCCGAAGAAAAGTTGCGCTG
>JAZDEE010000050.1:0-11457 GCA_043809065.1 Candidatus Omnitrophota bacterium
GCTTTTATTGGAAGAAACCAGTATTAGGGAAGTGATCGCTTTTCCTAAGACGCAAAAAGGCGTATGTCTATTGAGCGGCGCTCCTTCATCGGTATCGGCAAAACAATTAAAAGAAATAGGCATAAATATTACTTCTTCTGACGGTAAGTAGGGGCGAGGTTGCCTCGCCCGGAATTTTCCCGTCCGGATATAATCGGGCGCGGAGACCGCGCCCCTACAATGTTGGTGTTTAACATAAATATATTTTTGACAGGACATATAGGTTAACCAGGAGGGCAAAAGGTGAAAAGCATTATACGATTGAGCATTATTTTCTTTTTGGCGATGCAGTTTTCCGGATGTATAACGCCTCCTGTTGTGCGCACGTCTATTGTACATAAGCCGCGTATTGATCAGGAAATCAGCGGAAACCGTGGTTTTATTTTTGGACGGCCGACAACCGCCGTGCGAGAACCTATGTTTAAAGACCGTAAGATCCACTGTGTGGAGATAGAATTGCCTATAGTTGCTAAAGATACCGGTAAAGCAGCGCCTGCAGCAAAATCTACTGCTGCGCAACTAAAACAGGCGCAAGTCAAAGAAGGAATCCCGCAGGCGGAAATAAAATCATCCGCTGAGACATTGACTTATAAGGTGCAAGAAGGAGATACCTTGCAAAAAATCTCTCAGAAATTTTATGGCACTACCAAAAAGTGGAAACTTCTCTATAGCTATAATGAGGAAACATTAAAAAGCGCGGATACTGTATACCCCGGTCAGGTTTTGGTGATTCCGGGAGAAATTAAATATGAGAAATAACCGGTTGCGGGTATTTGTTCAATAAAATGTCAGAGGCAAATAAAAGGCATAAAAACCAATGAAAAATTTTCAATGGGTAAAAACAAAACAGACAGCTTTGCAGTCTGCGATAAAGATTGCCTTAGGTATTGCCGTTTGCGCTTCAACTATTACTACTATTTATATAGGCAGAAAAACTTATGGAGAGGATCTCAAAGAAGGCGATGTTTCTCTGCGGACAATTTATGCCCCGCTAAGTTTTTCTTTTAAGACGGTAATAGATGAAGAAAAGACCGCTGAAGCACGCAAAAAAGCCGCGTCGGATATCTGCGAAGTATACGATATTAACCCGAACATAACTAAAATGATTCTGGAAAAGGCAGATAATTTTTTTGCAGTTCTTGTGTCGGCGCGCGGCAAGGAAGAGGCGGAAAAACAGCAGGAATTGGAAAAAGCAGGCAGGATTTTAGGAATAGAAATTTCGAGTTCGGATGTAAAAAATATTTCCGTCCAGGATAATCCGGGAGTTGTAAAAACAAAAATCGAAAAGATACTGACGGAATCCCTTGCTCAGGGAATATTCAGCGCCAATACACAGGAAATCCTGACTAAAAGAGAAGTAAAAGAAATAGTATTACGGGCGCCCCAGAAAAATAACGAGCAGCAAATTAGTGTGGCGGAAGTCTTCGTTCTGGACAAAGTCAGAAAGGAAATAAGTTCTTCTGCCCAGCAGGACTGGCCGGAAGACCGCAGATTACGCATAGCCGCTGTAAGTTTAATCCAAAAACTGCTTGAGCCAAACATCGAATACAACGAAGCATTGACTCAAGAAAGAAAACAAGAAGCGATTAATAACACTCCCATCGTATATAAAGAAGAAGAAGTAAAAAGAGACGAATTAATTATTGCCAAAGGAGAAAGAGTTACCAAACAGCATTTGTTCAAAATCAAGGAAATGCTCCACCAGCAAATGAAAGTCAACCGTTTTATGTTCTTTTTATTTGGAGCGGTAATTCTGACGATAATATTTCTTTGTATTGTCACAATTTATCTGCGTAAATATGAACCAAAGCTTTTTGCGAATATCCGCAAATTGATTTTATTGGCGGTGTTGTTTATTCTCACTCTGGTCATCGCCAAACTGATTACTTATTCTCCTCTGCCCAGTTATACTATTCCTACAGCTATAGCTTCCATTCTTATCGCTATGCTTATAGGAGCGCAGCCGGCGATTGTTTTTACTTTTATTTTAAGCGTTTTTGTGGGAATTGTCACTGGAGATAATCTTAACGTGACTATCGTCTCTTTTGTCGGAGGCGTTACGGGGGTTTTCTTTATTGAAGGCGCCCGGCGCCGTTCCCAGATTCTTTTTGCCGGCTGTGTGATAGGATTAGTTAACTCTGTATGCATTTTTGCGATTGAATTGTTGCATGGGCTGGATTTTTCGGTACTGCTTAGAGAAGGGGTGTGGGGAATAGTCAATGGTATATGTTCGGCCGTTATTATTACCGGTATTCTGCCTGTGTTTGAATATTTATTCAACATTGTAACGAATATCAGTTTACTGGAGTTATCGGACTTGAATCATCCTTTAATCAAAGAACTGCGTTTAAAAGCCCCGGGGACGTATCATCACAGCCTTATTGTAGGAAATCTGGCCGAAGCCGCCAGTGAGGCGATGGGAGCCAACGCGCTTTTGGCCAGAGTGGGGGCATATTTTCACGATATCGGCAAGACCGAAAAGGCAAAGTATTTCAGTGAAAACCAAGTCGGCAATGCCAAAAAGAAACACGACAAATTGACTCCCAGCATGAGCAGCCTGATCATTACCAGCCATGTCAAGGACGGGGTAGAACTTGCCCGTAAATATAGATTGAACCAGGCGGTTATTGATTTTATTGAGCAGCATCATGGCACAAGTCTGATTTACTATTTTTATCAACGGGCGCTGGAAAAGACTCAAGACGACGAAATTCCTAAAGAAGAAGGATTCCGCTACTCCGGGCCAAAACCGCAAACCAAAGAAACAGCAGTAGTGCTTTTAGCCGATTCAGTGGAAGCAGCTTCCCGGACGCTTAGTGAGCCTACTCCGGCCAGAATTAAGGGGCTGGTGCGTAAAATTATTAATAACAAATTTATTGACACGCAATTGGACCAATGTGAGTTAACTTTGAAGGATCTGGAAGCGATAGCGGCATCATTTATACACATCCTGATAGGGACCTTTCATTCCCGGCCTTCGATTACAGAAAATGAAACGCGAAAAGAACCCGAGACCGAAAATAATAATCAAAAACAACCAGAAGAAAATCCGCCTGAATCATAAAAAGATTGCTGCCTGGGCCGGAAAACTCCTGCGTATGAAAGGCGTAACCGAAGGCGAACTAAGCATTCTTTTTACAGGGATAAAACGCATCCAGACTCTAAACAGGATTTTCCGCCGGGTAAATAAGCCCACGGATGTTTTGGCTTTTAATATGCGGGAAGGGGAAACTATAGCCGGAGGGCCTGCTTTTTCAGGAGACATAGTAATTTGCGCGGAAATCGCCCGGCGGTCTGCCAGGATTTACCAAAAAAGCACTGCCGAAGAAATCTGTTTATATTTAGTTCACGGCATACTGCATTTATTAGGTTATGATGACTTAACCTCAAAAGACCTCTGGATTATGGAAAAAGAACAAACGAGAATCTGCGCAAAACTGCTGCAAAAAGGTTATTAAAATACCGTATATTTTCGCGGCCTTATGAAAAAACAAAATATTATTCAAAGTTTTAATTCTGCCATAGAAGGCGTTATCTATGTAGTAAAAACACAGAGAAATATGCGCCTGCATTTTTTACTGGCCATAATAGCGCTTCTTTCAGGCTTTCATTTTGGGCTGGAAAAAACCGAAATTCTGCTTCTGCTTATTACAATCTGCTTTGTGCTGATTGCGGAGATGATGAATACGGCAATTGAAATAAACACCGGGCTGATCAGCGACAGTTATAATCCGCTGGTTCGGATAATAAAGGATATTGCCGCCGGCTGTGTGTTAGTAGCCTCTTTAAACGCCTTCTTTGTGGGGTACCTTTTGTTTTTCAGCCGTTTTTCTTATGTGCATATAGAAGACACTATAGACAAAATCAAATCTTCCCCCTGGCATTTTACTTTAATCATCCTGCTTATTGTTTTATTTACCGTGATTTTCGGCAAGGTTTTATTTCACCGGGGAACACCGCTAAGAGGCGGAATGCCTTCGGGGCACTCGGCATTAGCTTTTTCCATCTGGGCGATTGTAGCGCTTTTTACCGGACATCTCGTAGTGATTATCCTTACATTTATTTTGGCTGTTTTAGTGGCCAGGTCGCGGCTATACAAAGGAATCCATACCTTTTGGGAAGTAATTGCCGGAAGTATCCTGGGGAGTTGGGTGCCTCTTTTGATATTTCAGATATTAGGATAGACTGTGCGGCAAACCTTCCGCCGGATATCGGAGAAAAACAGTGTTTAAAAAAATAAAAAACAACTTTTTTACGGGGCTGGTCGTAACTCTTCCGGCGGTACTTACTATTGTGATTTTCGGATTTTTCATAAGACAGATAAATGAAAAGATCCTGAATCCGATATTAAAACTGTTTGGAATAGATTTTTCCAGTCTGTTTTGGATAAATATAGCCAAAGGTACTGCTTTTGTATCTGTGATTATTATTACCATCTTGATTGGGATGGCTACCAGATTTATTTTATTGCGCAAGCTTTTTGGATTTGGGGAAGACCTTGTGGCTAAAGTGCCTATGCTGGGAAAGATTTATCTGACTATCAAAGAAATAAGCCGCGCGTCGTTAGGTGAAGGAAAACTCTTTTTTAAAAGGGTGGTTTTATTTGAATATCCCCGCAGCGGATTATATTCTTTGGGATTTGTTACTATGGATGGTTGTTACGAAGAATTCAAAAAGAAAACCAAGGTTGATTCTGTGCACGTTTTTTTACCGACCAGTCCTAATCCCACCACCGGATTTTTCCTCATTATCCCTAAAAAAGAGGTGATTCCGCTGGAGATGTCGGTGACCGATGCCTTTAAGCTTATTGTTTCCGGCGGGGCATTTCCCCCTGCTTTACAAAGTCCCTATCCGGCTGTAACAGTGAATACCGCTAAAAATAACCGCCGTAATTAAATAGAAATGGCTATTCTAAAAAGCGAAGCAATTGTTTTAAAAGTACAAAACTTCCGCGAAACCAGTCTTATTGTCCGTTTCTTTACCCGGGATTTCGGTAAAATCAGCGGTATCATTAAAGGCATCAGAAAAGAGCCCGCGAGATATGGCGGTATTCCTTTAACTTTTTCCCTCAATTCTATTGTCTTTTATGGAAGTATCGGCAAAAATTTAAACTTGATTTCGCAATGCGACATAGCGGACCAATTTTCTGCTATTCGCAGCGATTTGCAAAAAACAAACTATGCCAATTATTTCATCGAGCTTTTAGACGCGGTAACCTTTGAATATGACAAGAATGAACATCTTTTTGAGTTAGTTATCTCCTGTTTGGGCGTTCTTTACGGCGCTCAGCAGTGCCGGCAGCTGGCTCGTATATTCGAGATTAAACTGCTGAATATTTCCGGATTTAAACCACGCCTGGATACCTGCGTTAGTTGTCAGCAAAAGATACCGGCTCAGGCAAAATTTAGTTTAGTATCGGGAGGAATACTTTGTCCGCGCTGTTATGTGAAAGACAGTTCGGCCAGTGCGGTAATGAAAGGCACTTTGGCTTCTCTCGAATATATCGAAAAGGTGCCCGTAGAAAAAGCGTTACAATTGAAAATGACAGCTAATATCGAGAGCGAGCTGACGGTAATATTAAGCCGGTTTATCCGTCTGCATCTGGATAAAGAAATTAAATCGCAAAAACTCTTGAATTGAACGTAAAAATATGCTAACATTATCTAATTCTGTAGGGGACAGGCATGCCTGTCCCGTTTAAAAGTATCCAATAAATATTATAATAAAAAGCAAGGGAACGGGCATTCCCGTTTCCCACTAATAGGATTTGCTGATGAACGCTTCTATGGACAAGATAGTTTCACTATGTAAACGCCGGGGTTTCATTTTTCCTAATAGTGAGATTTATGGCGGATTAGCCAGCACATGGGATTATGGCCCTCTGGGGGTGGAGCTTAAACGTAATGTCAAAGAGGCCTGGTGGAAAAAGGTCGTATATGAACGGGATGATATGGAAGGATTGGATGCCTCTATCTTAATGCATCCCAAAACCTGGGCCGCTTCCGGACATATTAAAGGCTTTTTTGATGTTTTGGTTGACTGCAAAAATTGTAAAAAAAGATTTAAGCTCGAGGATATTACCGAAAAAGGGCAGAAAAAGCTGGAGGAGGCGCAATGTCCGTCCTGCGCCGGCCGGTCCTTCACGCAGGAAAGGCCTTTTAATCTGATGTTTAAGACCTTTCTGGGACCAGTGGGAGAAGAAGGCACGGAGATTTATCTGCGCCCGGAAACCGCGCAAGGCATTTTTGTGAATTTTAACAGTGTGCTCAATTCCTGCCGCAAAAAACTTCCCTTCGGTATAGCTCAGATGGGCAAGGCATTCCGCAATGAAGTAACTACAGGAAATTTTACCTTCCGCAGCAGAGAATTTGAACAGATGGAAATTGAATACTTTGTTATGCCTGAGGAAGCCAAGTCCTGGTTTGACTACTGGATTAAAGAAAGATTCAGCTGGTATACTAATTTGGGAATCCAGCCGGAAAACCTGAGGATGCGGGAACACCGTAAAGACGAATTGGCCCATTATGCCGCGGCTTGCACCGATATAGAATATCAATTTCCCTTTGGGTGGGCGGAGTTGGAAGGCATTGCCAACCGCACGGATTTTGATTTACGCCAGCACTCCCGGGAAAGCGGCGAAGAGCTGAGTTATTTTGACGAAGAACAAAAGAAAAGGATAACGCCTTTTATTATTGAGCCTTCCGGAGGAATTGACCGAACTATCCTGGCGTTTTTAGCGGACGCTTATTGTGAAGAAAAGGTGCGCGAAAGAGAAAGAGTGGTATTGAAACTGCACAAATCTCTGGCGCCTATTAAGGCGGCTGTCCTGCCTCTTTTAAAAAACAGAGAAGAGATTGTTAGTTTGGCCAAGGGCGTCACCGGCGATTTACGGCAGGCACTTTCTCCTTACAGGGCAAAGATTGTTTATGATGATACCGCCGGGATCGGCCGTCTTTATCGCCGGCAGGACGAAATAGGCACAATCTACTGCATTACTGTGGACGTGCAATCGCTGGAAGATAAGAAAGTTACAGTCCGGGAACGGGATTCTATGCAGCAGGAGCGTATTTCCATGGATAATTTAGCGCAATATTTGAAAGATAGCTTGTTTAATTAAGTAGGGACAGGTTTGTAACCCGTCCTTTTTATAGGAAAGGAGCAGGAACAGTGAAGACGATTAAAAACACCTGTGGACAAAAAGGTAAAATGGTTTATTTCTATGGCGACGGACGAGCTGACGGAAAAGCCGATATGAAGAATCTTCTGGGAGGCAAAGGCGCGAACCTGGCAGAAATGACCCGGCTGGGTATCCCGGTCCCCCCGGGATTTACCATATCCACAGAAGTCTGTACCAGCTTTTATGCCAATAACAGAAATTTCCCCCCGGGATTAAAAGAAGAAGTTGCCGAAGGGATGCGCCAGGTAGAACAGGTCATGGGGGCAAAGTTCGCCGACAAAAACAATCCTCTTTTAGTCTCAGTGCGTTCCGGGGCGCGGGCCTCTATGCCGGGGATGATGGATACAATTTTAAACCTGGGGTTGAATGATGAAACAGTCAAAGGGCTTATCGCGCAAATAAAAAACGAAAGGACTGCTTACGACAGTTACCGCCGTTTTATTATGATGTATTCTAATGTCGTTTTAGGAATAGACAAAGACGTCTTTGAACACCTTTTGGAAGAGCAGAAAAAAAACAAAGGCGTGAAGATGGATACTGAACTAAGCGCGAACGACTTAAAAGAATTAATTCCCCAATACAAGGCAATTGTAAAGAAAGAAAACAAAAAAGAATTTCCTCAGGACCCTCATGAACAGCTCTGGGGGGCAATAGGCGCCGTGTTCAGTTCCTGGAATAATAAACGGGCAATTACCTACAGAAAGCTGAATAAGATTCCCGATGACTGGGGCACGGCAGTAAACGTGCAGTCAATGGTCTTTGGAAATATGGGCGAAGACAGCGCTACCGGCGTAGCCTTTACGCGCAACCCTTCTACCGGCGAAAATATTTTCTACGGAGAATATTTAGTTAACGCGCAGGGAGAAGACGTTGTTGCCGGGGTAAGAACGCCGCAGCCTTTGAATAAAGCGCAGAAACAGTCTAGAAACATTACGTTAACTTCGTTAGAAGAACAAATGACCAGGGTCTATAAAGAATTGGAGTATATTCGTCAAACTTTAGAAAAGCATTACCGGGATATGCAGGATATTGAGTTTACGATTCAAAAAGGCAAACTCTGGATGCTGCAAACCAGAAACGGAAAAAGAACGGCAATGGCTTCGATCAGAATTGCCGTGGAAATGGCCCAGGCCGGGCTGATTTCCCGGGAAGAGGCTATTTCGCGCGTTGCCGCGGAACAATTAGACCAGATATTACACCGCATGTTTGACCCGCAGGCGAAAAAAGAAGTAATTGCCAAAGGCTTGCCTGCTTCTCCCGGAGCCGCCAGCGGAAAAGTAGTCTTTAGCGCCGACGATGCCGAGAAACAGTCCGCCCAGGGAGAAAAAGTAATCTTAGTCCGGCTGGAAACCTCGCCGGAAGATATTCACGGTATGGTTTGTTCCGAAGGCATCCTGACTGCCCGGGGAGGAATGACCAGTCATGCCGCGGTGGTTGCCCGGGGAATGGGCGCCTGCTGCGTAAGCGGCTGTGAAGCCTTGAAAATCGACTATAAAAAAGAACAATTTACCGCGGGCAATAAAATAGTCAAAAAAGGCGACTGTATTTCTATTGACGGGACGTCCGGAGAAGTAATGCTGGGCAGAGTGCCTACGGTTGATTCCGAAATTATACAGGTAATCAAAGGCAGCCTGCCGGCGGAACAATCTGAGATATATAGGGTTTTTGATCTATTGATGCAATGGGTCAAACAAATAAAACGCTTAGGTATCCGCGCCAACGCGGATACTCCTAATGACGCGGAACTTGCCCGGGCATTTGGCGCTACAGGAATAGGCCTGTGCCGCACGGAACATATGTTTTTCGGCGAAGAAAGACTGCCGGCAGTACGGGCAATGATTTTGGCTGAAGATGAAAAGGAAAGAAAAGCTGCCCTGGATAAACTTCTGCCTTATCAGCGGGAAGATTTCAAAGGCATCTTAAAGGCAATGGACAAGCTTCCTGTGATTATCCGCTTGCTTGACCCGCCGCTGCATGAGTTTCTGCCTAAACACGAAGAGTTGATCCTTAAGATTACCCAGTTGAAAAAATCCGCGGGAAACGAAGCGGAAATCGCTCGTTTAGAAAAAATTATGGCCAAGGTAAGCGCTCTACACGAAACCAATCCCATGCTTGGGCATCGGGGATGCCGCCTGGGCATAACCTTTCCGGAAATTAACCGTATGCAGGCCCGGGCAATTTTTGAAGCTGCCGCCGAGCTGATTAAAGAAGGGTTGCATCCTTTTCCGGAAATAATGGTGCCTTTGGTCAGCCATGTCAATGAGCTTAAATTAGCTAAGCAAGATATCCAGACGGTCGCGGAAGAAGTAATGAAGGAACGCAAGGTCAAAATCGAATATATGATTGGGACAATGATTGAACTGCCCCGGGCAGCGGTAACTGCTGATGAAATCGCTCAAGAGGCCGAGTTCTTTTCCTTCGGGACTAACGATTTGACTCAGACTACTTTTGGTTTCAGCCGTGATGATATAGAAGGAAAATTTCTGCCGGTATATATTGAAAAAAAGATTCTGGCGGATAATCCTTTTGCCGTTTTGGACCAGAATGGAGTCGGCAAGCTGATTTTAATTGCCATTGAGAAAGGAAAAAGCACACGCGAGAAAATAGAAATAGGCATATGCGGTGAACATGGAGGAGAACCTTCCAGCGTGAAGTTTTGTCATAGAGCAAAGATGAACTATGTTAGTTGTTCGCCTTACCGTGTGCCTATCGCGCATCTGGCCGCGGCCCAGGCCGCTGTAGAAGAGAAACAGCGCTCTTCAACGACAAAATGACAAAAATACAGAACAAAGGAAAAAGTAATGGAAGCCTTAAGAGCATATTTAGGAGAGTTAAGAAAGACGCCTCTCTTAACTGCGGAAGAAGAAAAAGAACTCTCCCGTAAAATCAAGAGCGGAGACATCGAAGCCAGGATGTGTATGATTAAGGCCAATCTGCGTTTAGTAGTAAGTATTGCCAAAAGATATTCTCATTTTGGGATGCCGCTTATAGATTTAATAGAAGAGGGAAACCTTGGCCTGATGAAAGCCGTGAGTATGTATAACCCTAACCAAAGGTTTCGTTTTTCCACTTATGCCGCTTATTGGATTAGACAACATATTACCAGGGCGCTGGCTAATCAGGCGAAGACCGTCAGGGTTCCCGTTTATATGGTAGAAGCCATTAACCGCTGGAAAAAAGTCGTGGAAAGACTAACCCAGGAATTGGGAAGGCGCCCTCAGCTGCAGGAAGTAGCCAAGGAAATGAGAACTTCAATGAAAAAAGTAAAACAAATCCGTAACATAATTACCCGCACAACATCGCTGGAAGCGCCGATAAGCCCCGATAGCAGCGCGCAGTTTGCCGATCTTCTTCCGGATGAGACCAGCAATTCAGCGGAAGAAGTAACTCTGTTATTAAGACAGGAAAGAATCCATGAACTTCTGCAAAAAATGGAGGACAGGGAAAGAGAAATTCTTTCGTTAAGATACGGATTAGCTAACGGTACGATGCATACTCTGAATGATATTGCCCAAAAATTCGGGATTACCCGGGAAAGAGTGCGGCAGATAGAAAGTTCGGCAGTTAAAAAATTAAGGAAATTTGTTCTGACCAAAGAAAACGAAGGAAACGAAGATTTTTAAACGAGGAGCAGGCAATGGAAAAAGCAGCGGCTACCGCGGCAAAAAATATAGAAAGACAAGTCGTTGATAATTTAAAAGGGGCTATCAGGAACATCCCGGATTTTCCTAAAAAAGGAATCTTATTCCGCGATATCACGACGTTATTAAAAGACGGACAAAAATTCAGAGACACCGTTAAACTGATTGCCCGAAAATATAAGGATAAAAACATTAACAAAGTCGTGGCTATCGAAGCCAGAGGATTTATTTTCGGCGCCGCAGTAGCTTATGAATTGGGCGCCGGTTTTGTCCCTGTGCGCAAAAAAGGAAAATTACCGGCAAAGGTTGCCGAAATCAGTTATGACCTGGAATATGGCCAGGACACGCTGCAAATGCACCAAGACGCTATTTGCCCGCAGGACAAGGTGCTGATTGTGGATGACCTTCTGGCTACAGGAGGCACGGCTCGAGCCGTTTGCCAATTGCTGGAAAAATTTAATGCCCAAGTCGCCGGTATTGATTTCTTAATTGAGCTGACCGCCTTAAAAGGCCGGGAAAAATTAAGCGGTTACCCTGTAAATACTATTCTAACATTCTAACTAATGCCGTCACCTATGGCCGACATCTATAAACCATAAA
>JAZDEE010000051.1:0-4323 GCA_043809065.1 Candidatus Omnitrophota bacterium
GTCTCAACAGCCGCCTTTCATTTTTAGGGAGATGAAGAGACATCGGGCAGGGGCCTTTACTAAACCGGCCGCGTCAACACAACGTAAAAAAATCTCTTTGACCGAGGACGATATTCGGGCTTATTATTCGAAGCTGTTTCCTTTATTGAGACGGGTAAAAGGTAAACACGAGGAATTTAAAGGGCAAGGGAATTATCCGCTATGGATAGAAGCGGATCCTTTATATTTAGATAATACAGTATTAACCCTGTCCAAAGATGGGGTAAAGAAACTTTTGCTGGGTTCGTCCGGGGAATTAATATCCGGGGCCAGCGAGAAAAACGCGCAAACCAAACCGAGAAAATTTTATTTTGAGATAGGCACGGAGCTTATCGTCTATGGGCGGACTGAACCTGACGCCGCGGTATGGCTGGGGGACAAAAAAGTAGAACTGCGCGCGGACGGGACATTTACCTTGCGTTTTGCTCTTGCCGATAATAGTGAAATCCCCTTAAACTTTGTGGCCGTATCAGGGGACAAAATATCCAAGAGAGAAATAAAGACTGCCGGGAAAAGAACTAAAACCATATACTGCAATCAGGATACGTAAATCGTGGCTAAAGGATACCTTAGTTTTGTATTACATACCCATCTTCCTTTTGTACGCCATCCCGAAGAAGAATATTTTCTGGAAGAGAATTGGTTTTTTGAAGCTGTTACCGAGACGTACATACCTCTGGTCAATATCTTTGACCGCCTGATCAGCGAAGGGATACATTTCCGCCTGACCATGTCTTTGACTCCTCCTTTAGTTTCTATGATGCAGGATGAATTGCTGCAGCACCGCTACATCCGCCACATCAATAAATTAATTGAGCTTTCTGAAAAAGAACTGGAACGCACCGCTTTTGAGCCCCATTATCACGGGCTGGCGCTGATGTATAACCGCAGATTTATAGAAGCCAAAGAGACATTCCTCGGCAAATACAACGGGGACTTGGCTTTGGCGTTTAAGAAATTCCAGGATATGGGGTGTGTCGAAATTATCGCTTCCTGCGCCACCCATGGTTTTTTGCCTATATTGGGCGTTAATCCTTCCTGCGCCCGCGCGCAGATTTTAGCGGGAGTGGACCATTATCAGAAGACATTCGACTGCGCGCCTAAAGGCTTTTGGCTGCCTGAGTGCGGTTATTATCCGGGAGTGGATGCCTTGCTTAGAGAAGCAGGCATAAAGTATTTCTTTGTGGATTCCCATGGAATCGTGAATGCCGACCCGGCTCCCCGATATAGTGTATATGCCCCGGTCTATTGTCCCAGCGGCGTGGCTGCTTTTGCCAGGGATTGGGAGTCATCGAAACAGGTATGGAGCTCTAAGGAGGGCTATCCGGGAGACGTAGATTACCGGGAATACTACCGGGACATCGGTTATGAATTGGATTATGAATATATCAAACCTTATATTCATCCCGAGGGATTCAGAATCAATACCGGGCTTAAATATTGGCGGATTACCGGCGATACGGAATACAAAGAGGCGTATAATCCTGACTGGGCCCGGGAAAAAGCAGCCCAGCACGCGGGGAACTTTATGTTTAACCGCGAGAAACAGGTGGAGTTTCTGGGCGGGCGTATGGATAGAAAGCCGATTATTATATCTCCCTACGACGCGGAACTGTTTGGCCACTGGTGGTTTGAGGGACCGATGTGGCTGGATTTTTTAATCAGGAAGATTACTTACGACCAGGATACAATCAAGTTAATTACCCCTTCAGATTATCTTCGGGAGTATCCGGTTAATCAAATGGCCTATCCCTCGGCCTCCAGCTGGGGATGGAAAGGATATAGCGAGGTTTGTCTGGAAGGGTCGAATGATTGGATATACCGCCATCTGCACGCGGCAGGGGAGAGGATGAGTGAGATGGCCGGCAAATTCGCTCATTTTTTGGATAACAACAACAATAGCCATCTGATGCGGCGGGCATTAAACCAGGCGGCCCGGGAACTTTTTCTGGCGGAGTCCAGCGATTGGCCGTTTATTATGAAAACCGGGACGATGGTCGCCTACGCGAATAAGAGAGTCAGACAGCATTTGTGCCGCTTTAACCGGCTTTATAATGGCATTATGGAAAATAAGGTGGACGCGCAATGGTTAAAAGAAATTGAAAGCAAAGATAATATATTTTTCAATGTGGATTGTCTGAAATATTATCTGCCCGCGGGTATGGATGCCGGTGTTTCCAGGAGTTTATTATCTTCGGTTAAAAAAGTCCCCCGCGTAAAAAAAAAGACAACCCTGATTAAACAGAAAGATGAGGTGGTCTATGCCGCATGAAATTCCTGAGATATACGCGGACGAAAACAATATATCCTCCCTGCGTCCGGTAAAGAAGAAAGACGTTTACGCGGGTATCTCTGATATCAATTTTCCCAAGGTGGACGCCAGCTTTGGTATTGCCTTGCATATGCATCAGCCCACTATTCCCGCTTCCACGGATAATTTACATACCGCTAAGTTGATCTCTAATCTCCAATATATGATGGAACATCAGAATATAGGGGATAATCATAATGCCCCGGTTTTCTTAAATTGTTATTCCCGGATGTCGGATATCATCATTAAATTGGCTGCTGAGGGAGCTCATCCCCGGGTGATGCTGGACTATTCCGGCAACCTGCTTTGGGGCCTCGAGCAGATGAGCAGAGAAGCTATAGAGAAACTCAAACTGATTACTACGGATAAAAAGTACCAGCGTTGCGCGGAATGGCTGGGGACTACCTGGTCGCATGCCGTGATCAGTTCTACGCCGGTGCCGGACATCAAACTGCATTTGATTGCCTGGAGAGAGCATTTTGCTTCTATATTCGGCAGGGAGGCGGCCAGGAGAGTAAAAGGATTTTCTCCTCCGGAGATGCATTTGCCGATTCATCCGGACGTATGTTTCGCTTATGTGCGCGATCTAAAAGAGTGCGGGTATGAGTGGTTGCTCGCGCAGGAACATACTATCGAGAACCTCGACGGAACAGGGATTAGGCGGCCGCATTTTCCGCATAAACTGGTGGCTAAAAATTCCTTAGGACAAACCGAGGAAATTACGGTCTTGATTAAGACCCAGGGCTCGGACACGAAACTGGTCGCCCAGATGCAGCCGTATTATGAAGCCAGGTCTTTGTCCGGACGGCAGGATTATGCCGGCCGAAAAATCCCGCCCTTTGTCTCCCAGATAGGCGACGGCGAAAACGGCGGGGTAATGATGAATGAATTTCCCCCGGCGTATAACCAGGCCTTTGCCGGAATAACTGCCGAAGGCGTGGTGGCGATGAACGGCTCGGAATACCTGGAATTCATTCAGGAGGCCGGGGTGGATGAAGGAGAATTTATTAAAGTACAGCCCATATTACAGCACAGGATATGGGCACAGGTTAAGGAGCGTTCGCCCCATGCCTGTGAAGAGGCGATTAAAAAACTGGAAGAGACCGATCATAATTTTCATCTGGACAAGGCTTCCTGGACCAACGAAAAAAGCTGGGTCAGGGATTATGAACATGTGCTGGACCCGATTAACCAATTGAGCGCGGCGTTTCATAAGAAATATGACGGAAAAAAGATAAGTGCCGAAGTCTCGGCATGCCGGTGTATTCGGCATAAAGAAAACCAGGATTACCGCCGGGCGCTCTTATATCTTTTGTTATCCCAGACCAGTTGTTTCCGCTACTGGGGGTCGGGGATATGGACGGACTATGCCAAAGAGCTCTGCCGCCGGGGCATACGCGCCTTGGAGGGGTAGTGTTCTGTAACATCAAAGCTACCCGGTGCGTTGCTCGTTTAACTCGTTTCTTTGTAGGTCCCGTTGGCCGCGTGTAGCGGTGAAGGGCATAGGGCAAAGAGCGAAGAGTGTAGGGCCCGTTCCCCGAACGGGCCGAAAAACTTCGGCATCGCCCAATTGCTGTTGTAGTTATTTATGTTATATGCACTTATGACCAAAAATGTACCGCAGCTTTTAATATCGGACTTAAAAGGAAGAATTTATAATATAGAATCTATGCGGGCCGCCGGGATGAAAGGCGGCTGTTTTTTTCCTTTGTCCGCGGAAGAGTTGATTAAATTACCCTCCGGAAGCGAGCTTTTTAGACTGCCCCAAAGAGCTCCTGTAGGATACACGCGGGAAACGGGCAGTCTGGATGTTTTAAGCGCCAATCCTCTGACTAAGAAAAAAGAACCCTGCTTTGCCGTAGCCGCCTTTATCTCTCCCGGCTTTACCGCTGCCTTCAACACTGCTTACCGGGAATTACCCAAAGCCAAGTGTCTGCCGCTTTTTTCTTACGCGGCCTGCACTTTTTATAAGG
>JAZDEE010000052.1:0-3775 GCA_043809065.1 Candidatus Omnitrophota bacterium
AAAGTAGTGATGGTGGTCATCAACACCGGCCTCAGCCTGTCTTTACCCGCGGCAGTCACCGCCTCATACACACTAAATCCCCGTGCCCGCAGGATGATAATATAGCTAATCAAAACAATGGCATTATTCACGACAATTCCTACCAGCATAATCGCCCCTAAGTAACTGACAATGTTTAAGGTTGAGTGGGTCAATAATAACCCCAAAATAACCCCGATGAAGGTAAAGGGAATAGAAAACATAATGATAAACGGGTCGAGCAAAGATTCAAACTGCGCCGCCATCACCATATAGACCAAGACAATGCCCAATAACAGCAAAAGGGCCAAATCCCGGAAGGCCTTGGTTTGTTCTTCCGCCTCACCGCCGATATTCAGCATCACGCCGGAGGGGATAACTATCTTTTTCAGTTCCCGGCGCAGATCCCGCACAATCTTTCCCGACGAACGCTGGAAAGCGTTGCACTCCACCTTAACGATTCTTTCTCTATTCTGGCGTTCAATATCCAACGGGCCGAAGGTCTCCACCAATTTGGCAAAGTTAGAAAAGCGGATATGCCTGCCGGTCACCGGAGAAAAAATCGAAAGATTGTTGATGTCTTCAAGCTTTTGCCGGGAGGACTCCTGAAGACGCACGTAGATATCATAAGTCTGTCCGCCTTCCCGGTATTTTGTCGCCGAAGAACCTTGAATGTAGGTCCTCAGACTCCTGGCAATGGTATCCATACTCAACCCGAGACTCCCCGCTTTTTCCCGGTCAACCTTGATCTGTAATTCCGGACGGCGCCGTTCCCGGGAAACCGCCGTATCTACCGCGCCGGGGATTTTCTCTAAAATTTCTTTAACCTGGGCGGCGGTCTTATCCGTCTGGTCAAACGAATGCCCGATAATTTCAACTTGAATAGCCTTCCCGCCCATCCCCGTAATCATCCTCCCGATAGGATTGCCGCTCTGCACATCAATCTTGAGCACCCCCGGGATACGCTGCACTTCCCTGCGCAATATCTGGCCGACCTCCCATACCGACTGGCGTCTTTCTGTCTTAGGAACAAGCTTGACTCCGGCAGTAATAATATTTTCTCCGGAAGTCTGCCCCATGGCCCGGCCTCTGCCGGGCACCTCGCCGGTGCGCGAAAAATAAAACTGCGCCTCGGGAATATTCTGCCGCATAATATCTTCAATACGGGCGGCTACTTTTTCGCTCTCTTCCAGCCGTGTCCCCAGGGGCATCTGCACGGTTAATCGCACATCGCCGGTGTCTTCCTCCGGGGCAAATTCATTTTCCACAAAACCAATCAATAATAACGAGGCCAGAAAAGCGCCTGAGAACCCGAAGATAACTAACTTTTTATGTTTTAAGCACCAGCCCAAAGCACGGGAGTAGGCGGCCTCCCATTTTTTAAACATACTTTCGGAAAACTCGTAAAATTTAGCAAAAAGCCCTGATTTTTTCCCGGGATTATAAGCCGTCTTCACCCAGAGGGAACAGACCATCGGGCTGAAGGTTACCGCGGTAAAGAATGACCCCAAAAGCGTAACCGTCACAATAACCGCCAATTCGCCAAAAAATATGCCGATAACGCCCGGGATAAACAACATCGGCAGAAACACGACGACAGTGGTTAAGGTGGAGGCGGCTATCGCCAACAAGATTTCCTGCGTGCCAAAAATCGCTGATTCATTAGGGCGGTATCCCCGTTCCAGTTTACGATAAATATTGTCCACCACCACAATAGAGTTATCCACTACCATCCCGGCCACAATGGCTAAAGAAGAAAGACTGATGGTATTGATAGTGCGGCCGCTTAAAAAAAGATAAATAAAGGCGATCAGCAAAGAAAAAGGAATGGTTAAAGCAATAATCAGACTGGGCAGAAACTGTCTTAAGAAAAACCAAACCACCAGGATAACCAGGATAATCCCCAGCCACACAGAAGTACGCAAAGATGATAAAGAATCAATAATGTCCTGTGAGGTATCGAAAATAGAGACTATTTTTATATCAGCAGGCAGCGTCTGTTCTAATTCTTGAAGCCGTTTTTTCAAACGCCGGGCAACTTCTACCGTATTGGCGCCGCCCTGCTTCTGAATCATCAAGAGCAGCCCGGACTGCCGGTTAATCCGCACATTCATGGTAACCTCTTGGAAACCGTCTTCCACCCGGGCAACATCTTTAAGATAAACAAATTTACCATCCCGCCTGCCTAAAATAACCGTATTGATTTCCTGCGGGGAAGAAAATTCCCCCGGAAGACGGATCAGGTAATCCGTCAGGCCGCTTTTTATTTTACCTAACGGCTGTTCGATATTTTCCTGCCCCAGAACGCTCTGCACGTCCAGGATAGAAAAACCATACCCCTCTAAACGCTGACGGTCAATCCAGATGTTGATTTGCCGTTCCAGCCCGCCGATGAGTTCTACCGTGCCCACCCCGGGTAACTGGCGCAGGGCATCGCCGATGCGCTGGTCAACCAAATCGTATAACTGCGGGTAAGACTGCCCGGCGGTAATGCCTAAAAATAAAATGGGGATATTGGCGGTATTGAATTTGGCGATAAAGGGATTATCCATTTCATCAGGGATATCCGGCAGGACGGTTTTGGCTAAATCAATGCGGTCGCGCACGTCATTAGAAGCGGCATCCAGATTGGTCCCCCAGATAAATTTCAGAGAAACCAGGGAAACCCCTTCCGACGAACGGGAGGTAATTTTTTCCAGCCCCGGGGTAGTAGCTAATTGATTCTCCAGGGGCTCGGTAACCTTGACCTCCACATCTTCCGGGCTTGCCCCGGGATACGCGGAGATTACCGAAATAACCGGCGCTTCAATTTCGGGGAAACTATCAATGCCGATACGGGTAAGGCAATAGGCGGCAATGATGATGATGGACATAAACAACATCAGACTGGTAACCGGACGGCGCACGCCAAATTCAGGCAGGTTCATCTATTTATTCTTCCGCAATGACGGAAGCCCCCTCAAAAAGTTTTTGCTGTCCCACAACTACTACGTTATCGCCTTCCTCGATCCCCTCAAGTATCTGCACAAAAGGACCTTGCTGCAGACCCGCGCTGACTTTCTGCAGAAGGGCTTTTTGTTCCCTGATCAAATAAACCGAATAGTCCCCCGCGGAGCCCACCAAGGCTTCCTTGAGCACAACCGGGACATTTTTATATTCCCGCATAATCAAACGCACCCGGGCAAACATACCGGATTTAAGCTCGTGAAGTTGATTATTCACGGTAATTTCCACCGGCGCCGTGCGCGTGCCGATATCCAAAAGCGGACTGATTTTAGTCACCTTCCCCCGGTATTCTTTATCCGGATAGGCGTCCAGAGAAATTACCGCTTCCTGGCCAAGAAAAACCCTGGGCAGATAAACCTCCGGTAAATCCAGGTTAATTTTCACCTGTTCCATATCAATTACCACAGCCACTGCTGTCTGGGCAGTTACATAAGAGCCGATATCCACAGAAACCCGGCCGATAAAACCGGACAAAGGGCTCTCTACCGGCGCTTTTTCAAAGGTCTGTCCGACCTCATCACGGTCAATATAGATAATCGCCTCCCCCTGCCGCACAAAGCTGCCTTCTTCTTTGACTTTTTCGATGATCTTCCCGCTGACCTTAGGATAGACCGCGACTTCCGCCCGCGCTTTAATATCCCCGGCATATTCTATAATATCGCTCATATCCCGTAAGGAAACCTTCATCACCCGCACCGGAATAGCCGCCGGCAAGGCCGCGGCAGGTTCGGGCTGTTGAGCCTTAGACCTC
>JAZDEE010000053.1:0-15432 GCA_043809065.1 Candidatus Omnitrophota bacterium
GGAGAAGGTCAAGCGAGGAAAGTATATTCACTAACTATGTAGAACGAAGTGAGAGAACTTATACAAACGATTTAAGATTACTCTCCTTCGAGAATACTCAGGGTCGGAATGACAAAGGACAAAAAGTTACCTGACAAAGCACAAGCGCTATGATTTTTCTTGAGCCTTCCATATTACATGTTATAATTACCCCGGAGGGAAGTAAAACATAAGTGTTAGAATACAAAACAGCGGACAGGCAATCCGGCGATATAAACCTTCTAAGGCAAAATTTGGGATAAATAGGAGAGAGCAAGATGCCCAAGCGCTTAAGGAAGGCAATAAGTTTTTAGCCGAGGCCATAAAGGGAATAAAATTGGCATAGGGTGCGGGAATGTCCGTTCAGCTGGAAAAAGGGGACAGATTTATTTTTAGAGGATACAATAAATCTGTCCCCTTTTTCTTTTTTAAAAGACTGTCCCGAACACTTTGCTAAAAGATATACTTGATATAGAGAGAAGTTCGATATACAATATTATTGACGGAGGTTAGGATCGTATGTCTCAGGATACATATACCCCTATGCTTAAACAGTATCATTCTATCAAAGCGCAATACCCGGATTGCGTGCTTTTTTTTCGGTTGGGCGACTTTTACGAGATGTTTTACGAAGACGCGAAAAAGGCATCAGGCATACTTGATCTTGTGCTTACTTCCCGCCCCGCCGGTCAGCAGGGTAAGGTGCCTATGTGCGGAGTGCCTTACCATGCCGCGGATACATATATTTCCCGCCTGATTAAGGCCGGGATAAAGGTGGCTATTTGTGAGCAGGTGGAAGACCCGGCTTTGGCCCGGGGAATTGTCAAGCGGGAGGTCATCCGTGTGGTTACGTCCGGAACTTTCATAGACGATAATTCCAGCGGCGCGCGTTATCTTTTGGCCTTGAGCACGAATAAAAACAGCATTGGCATTGCTTTTACCGATACCGCCAGCGGGACTATCCAGGCGGGTGAGTATAAAGAGATGCGCGAAGTAGTGGAACTTATGGTTAAACTGCCCGTTTACGAATGTGTCTTTCCGGCGGCAGAAGAGGAAAAAATAAAGACATTTTTTGATTATCCTCTTTTGAAGATGAAAAAACTGCTTCTGACTAGTTATAATGACTGGTGTTTTAATCATGATATTGCCGGCAAAACCCTGAACACGCATTTTGGCACGGCCAATCTTGCCGGTTTTGGCCTGGAGGGGATGCCTCAGGCGATGGCCAGCGCCGGGGCCCTGTTGGAATACTTGAAACAGATGCACCGCCAGCCGATGCGCCATATTGCCAAACTTTCAGTTTACGCCGATACGGATTATATGTATATTTCTCCCGCCGCTGTCTATGGCCTGGAATTAGATCAACTTTGCGAACATATCGACCATACGCGCACAGCAATGGGCCGGCGCCTTTTGCAATACTGGATGTATCATCCGCTGAAGGATACGGCCAGGATTTTATCCCGCCGGCAGGCGGTTTCTTTGCTCAAGGAGGATTCTTCTATCCAGCAGGAACTGGGCCGGCTCCTGCGGAATATTCCGGACATCGAAAAAAGCCTTTCCCGAATTAGCTGCGGGTATGCCCAGGTGAAGGATTTCTTAGCCTTGTATAATGCCCTGATAAAAGCGCCTGCACTGCGAAGCCTTTTGGCGCCATTGGCGGAAAAGAACAGACATTTTGCAGTCGAGGATGTTGTAGCGGTAAGAAGCCTGTTGGAGTCGGCGATTAACGCGGATGTTCCGCTTTCCCATCCTGAAGGGAAGATTATCCGCGCCGGGTATCACGCGGAGCTGGATACTTTGCGGGACATTCAGGAAAACGGACGGAACTGGCTGCGGAAATTGCAGCAGGAGGAGATTCAGCGGACAGGAATAAATTCGCTGAAAATAGGATTTAATAATGTGTTCGGATATTATATTGAAGTGACTAATTCCAACCTCAAGCTTGTTCCCGCCGACTATATCCGTAAGCAGACCTTAAGCAATGCCGAGCGTTTTATTACTCCGCAGCTTAAGGAATTCGAAGAAAAGATGCTCACCGCGGAAGAAAAGATACTCAAGATAGAAAAAGAACTTCTGCAGAATATACAGAAGGAGATACTGGAACAGTCGGCGTCCCTGCAGTTATTTAGTTCCGGTATTGCCATAGTTGATATGCTGTATTCGTTAAGTATGGTCAGCCTTTATCCCGGCTACGTTGCTCCGCAGGTAAACGATTCCGCGCGGATAGAGATAATAGACGGCCGGCATCCGGTGGTGGAACGAACTATTACGGAGTCTTTTGTGCCTAATGACACTTTGTTGGACTGCCGGAGGGAACATTTGTTAGTGATTACCGGTCCGAATATGGCCGGCAAATCCACTTATATCCGGCAATCCGCTCTTTTGGTTATAATGGCGCAGGCGGGTAGTTATATCCCGGCGAAAAGCGCCTCTATCGGCATAGTAGATAAGATTTTCACACGCATTGGCGCGCATGACCAGATTAGCAAAGGACAAAGCACCTTTATGGTGGAGATGACCGAGACCGCCCAGATGCTCAATAACCTTTCCGCGCGGAGTCTGGTGATATTAGACGAAGTAGGCCGCGGAACGAGTACGTTCGATGGATTAAGTCTGGCCTGGGCAATAGCGGAATATTTGCAAAAGCGCGCGGTGCGCGCGCTTTTTGCCACGCATTTTCACGAGCTGACCGCGCTGGCGGAGGAATGCAGCGGAGTGAAAAATTACAATGTGGCCGTGAAGGAGTGGAAAGAGGAAATTATATTCCTGCATAAGATAGTTCCCGGAGGAACTGATGACAGCTATGGCATCTATGTGGCTAAATTAGCCGGCATTCCAGGCGAGATTATTCAGCGGGCGAACGAGGTCCTTTTGCAATTACAGCTTAAGACTAATACCGCAGCCGCGCCTAAAATCGCCGGCGGCGTTTTCCCGGAAAAACAGCTGACCCTTTTTGCCCGGAAGGACAATTTGGCAATCGAAGAAATCCGGGATATGCTGCAAGTCCTGGACATCAACTCGCTTACCCCGCTGGAAGCCTTGAACAAACTGCAGGAATTAAAAGATAAGGTAGAAGCGGGTTTCTGCCTGCCTACTGATAGGGGTGGCGTTGTTCGTTAATCCATTTAGCTCGTTTTTCCTGCCTGCTCGCCTCACGGCGAAGGCAGGTTGTAGGGCCCGTTCTCCGAACGGGCCGGGACGAAATATCAACATCGGCATGGGAATATTATGAGCCAAGTAAATATTTTACCTCCCGAGATAGTCAGTAAAATCGCGGCCGGAGAAGTTATTGAGCGCCCGGCATCGGTGGTCAAGGAGCTGATGGAGAATGCCCTGGATGCCCGCGCTGGTAGTATTGAGTTATCTCTGCGCGGCGCGGGGAAAAGCCTCATTAGTATAAAAGACACGGGCACAGGCATAGAGCGCGGCGATATAGAGAAAATATTTTCCCGGCATGCCACCAGCAAGATTCAAAGCGCGGAGCATCTCTGGAAGATTGATTCTTTGGGATTCCGCGGGGAGGCTCTTTACAGCATTGCCGCGGTTTCCGATGTTATTCTGCGCAGCAAGACCAGGGAAGCGGAGAGCGGTTGGCAGGTGCATCTGCGCGGCGGCGTGAGGCTGGAATCAAAACCGGCCAGCATGACGGAAGGGACAGAACTGGAGATTCGCGAGCTTTTCTTTAATACCCCGGCGCGCAAAAAATTTCTTAAATCCGATACCGCCGAATTGCAGCAGGCATTGAATGTTTTTATTCCCTATGCCATTTTACATCCCGAGCGCAGGTTTTCTTTAACGCATAATGACAGGAGTCTTTTATCCCTGCCCGCGGGAAAAGGTTATATTCCCCGTATTGCCCAGGTCTTGCGTCTGGACGGTAAGTATATCTTAGAGAAGGAAAAAGAAATTCCTTCTGCCGGATTGTCCTTAAGGCTCCTTTTAGGAGACATAAATATCCAGAGGCCGCGTAAGGATATGCAGTTTATTTTTGTAAACAGGCGGCCGGTAACTAATTATCTTATCAGATACCATCTGAATCAGACCTACAAATGCATTTTTCCTCCGGAGGTTTATCCATTTTTTTCCGTGTATCTTACTGTGCCTTGCGCGGATATTGATGTCAACGTGCATCCTACCAAACGGGAAGTAAAACTTCAAAATGAAAAAGAAGTTATTGCCGTTTTGTGCGCTGAGTGCGAGGAGGCCTTGTTATCGCTGGGTAAGCTTAAGCAGATGAAACACACATTTCAATCTATTGGGGGCAAGGGGGATTTATATGAATATCCGCGGTCTTTTCATACGGAATTTTCTTCAGATGGGCAGGTGGTCAAAGAACCGCCGCCGGGAAAATATATTTTTTCGGCTCCGGACAGTAAAGAAGAGTATTCTTACTATACAGCGAAAACAATTTTGGCAAACGCGCCGGATAGTCTTAAGGACAAAGTATCCGGCGCCCGGTATATTGGAACTTTTTTGGCGAAATATCTTTTATTTGAATCCGGCGAAGCCTTGATTGTGGTGGATCAGCACGCGGCACACGAAAGGATTATCTTTGAGCAGCTCCTGCGTCAGATGGAAAATAATCGCGTGGAGATTCAGCAGCTGCTTATTCCATTTGTGGTCAACGTTTCTCCTCAGGAGAAACTAATCTGGGAAGGCCTGAAAGAGCAATTAGAAAAGATGGGCTTTGCTACTACGGCCTGGGACGAAGAACATATCGGGCTGCACGCCCATCCGCAGCTTATCTCCAATCCGGAAACGGCACTGCGTAATCTCCTGGCCGAAGAAGAAGGCGCGCCTTTCAACCCGGAAGTCTTAGCCCGCCGGGCCTGCCGCAGTTCTGTAATGGCCGGTGAGAAAATGAGCCCGGAAGAGGCGGAATATTTCATGCGCGGACTTTTAGAATGTAAGCACCCCTTTACTTGTCCGCATGGACGTCCCATATTGCTGGAAATTCCTGAGCAGGATTGGGCAAAGCAGTTTTTAAGAAAATAAAGGCGGGCAAAATGTCCTTCAGAAGTCGAATTTGTATCTTTTTGCTGGCGCCGGGCTTTTGGTATAGCACGGTTTGCGCCGCGGGAAACACGGATATCGTCATCCAAAAAGACATCTGCCAGGAAGCCCCGGGAATCGGCTTGGAAAATGTTCCCGAAACCGCAAAAAAATTATCCTGGGAATATACTGTTGATTATGGCCAAGTAGACTTACCGGGCAGGGAAGAGATTTGGAAGGTTTTTAAGACGCGCACTGCGTATCTCTACAAGGGCCTGGAATGCCCTTATCTGGAGGTAAACGGATATTCCCGTTCCGGCCGGGAAGATTACACATACAATATCGGCGGCTATTACAGTTTTGGCCGCTCATCCGCCAATATAGAAGCGGGATGGGGGCAGGATGTGAGTTATGTCTATAAGTTTAAGGCATCGGCCGAATATACCCATCCGGGGATAGGCAATTTGTATATTCGGGAAGGATATAAATTCCTGCGCGGCATAGATGAAGATACGCATATTTTATCTCCCGGGCTGATTTATTATTTCGGCAATCATTATGTTTTGCTGTATTATAACGCCGGATTCAATAATGAGCGGGGCGTCAGTCATTGGGGACAGATAAAGGCAGACTTTAAGCTGATGGAAAAGCTGGATGTGTGGTTAGGGGCGGCTTGCGGCCAGAGGCTTTACGATATCAGCGAAAGCCGGGAAGCCCATGACCAGAACGGCATGGTTATTTTTGGCGGAGGCAAATATGAACTGCTCAAGGATTTATTTTTAAATCTTACTCTTTTATATGGAGAAGAAGAAGGAGATTTTTTCCATCGTTCGATAGAAACAGGAGTGTCTTATACATTTTGAAAGGAGGGAAATGGCCAGGCCTAAGCTGGGAACAGATAGGGAGCGGATAAACTTTCTGAAACACCTGCAGGAAGAAAAGATTAACCGGATCAATCCCGAGTATAATATGCGCTCCCGGTATGGGTATAGTTATAAGGTTGCTGCCGATTTTTTCGGCAAAGAAGACGGCTCGGAATTAAAAGAACTGGAATACTTTGCCGGGAAACAGGTGATGAATAAGGAATTCTTTGATAAGATACTGCTTTGCCCGTATTGTTTTCACCATAATATCAATATCCACGAGACTTGTCCCGCGGACCATAGCGCGGACATCAGTGTTACCGAGATGCTCCATCACTATCGCTGCGGGCACGTCGGCCCGGAAAAAGAGTTTTTTCTGGGAATAAGGTATGTCTGCCCTAAATGTCATAAGGAGTTAAAACATATCGGGGTAGATTATGAAAAGCCCGGCAGTATCTATATTTGTAATAAAACAGGGGAACTGTTTAGTGAACCGGAGGTGCTTGGCCAGTGCAGAAATTGCGCGGGGCGTTTTGACGCCGATGGGGCTGCGCGGCAGGATATTTATGCTTTTTGGGTTACGGATCAGATAAATGAAGTTGTTGCCCGGGGTAAATTACCTGACGCGGGTGATGTTCTGCAAATAGTTGACCAGGATACAAAGATTTTCAGCCTGCCTTATTTTATGTCGCGATTTAATGAAGAGATTGCCCGCTGTAGAAGATTTGGCCGGCCGCTTTCCGTAGGTTTAGTAACTGTGGAGAATATGCAGGATATTTTGGCGGAAAAGGGAGAACCTGCCGGTAAAAAGCTCTTAAAGGATTTGACGCATATTTTGAAAGAGAATCTGCGCAGTGTGGATATCCCGGCGTTTTACCAAAAGGATAGTGTGGTTAATTTGCTGCTGGAGGTGGATAAGAAGACCGCGGAGAAAGTGAAAAATAGACTGGCCGGGGAGACCGAGGTGCTTTCCCGGAAGGGGGTCCAGATAGCTATTAAAGCCGTTTCTTTTCCTGACGATGGAAAAACCGAAGAGGCGCTTTTGGGAAGATTAACCGACAGACAATCTTTACTGGCATGAGACTGCGAAAAATCAGGAGGCTTAGCCCATTATTGTCCGCTAAGCTTCAAAAGAAAGTTTCCCTGCAGTTTGACCGGCAAAACAGGCTGAAAAACATTGTGATGCTTTTGCTTTTTACCGCCGGGGTAGAACATCTGGACTTATTAAGGGAGAAAACATTTTTTCTTTTTGAGGCGGCCTGGCAGTACGCTCAGTTTTGTTGGCTTGTATTTGGTAAAATGACCAGAGGGCAGGTTTGGGTATTTTTTTTACCGGCGCTGGCTTTAGATGCAGTCAGGTATTATGTTACTAATATTTTAGTTCTTTTGATGGAAATAGGCAAAATTTTGCTTCCCCGGACTAAAAATAGGCGTAATTGGTGGAAACCGCCTCTTGTCAGTGTTATCCTGCCGGTATATAACGAGGCCGGCCGGATAGAAAAAACTATAAATAGTATCCGGGAAAATAAATACCCTAAGTTAGAAATTATTGTTGTTGATGACGGTTCAACCGACACTACCGCGGCTGTTTGCGCTGATTACGCCCGCAAAGGATTAATTAGATATATACGTAAAACAGAAAGGGGCGGTAAGGCATCAGCCTTAAATTATGGTTTTCGGCTGGCCAAAGGCGAATTTATCGTTCATTTTGACGCTGAAGTGCGGGTAAGCAGGACGGCTATCCGCGAGGGGCTTTTGCCTTTTCAGGATCCCCGCGTGGGAGTGGTCAGCGGAAATGTCAAGGTCTTAAACGACAGGGAATCTTTAGCGGTTAGACTCCAGGCCGCGGAATATGGTATCGCCATATCGGTGCAGAGAAGATGGCTGTCCTTAGTGAATTCTTTGCGGATTGCTTCCGGGGCCTTTAGTGTTTTTCGCAGAGAAGCGCTGGAAAAGACAATGGGACTGGATCCGGAGACAGGTGATGATTTGGATATTACTTTAAAAATCAGAAAATTAGGCTACAAAGTCGTTTTTGCCCCCGCGGCAGTAGTTTGGACGCATGTCCCCGCTTCTTTTTACCGCCTGTTCCGGCAGCGTATCCGCTGGGATGCCTGTTATATCAGGCTGAACTTAAGAAAACACGGTAATCCGGCTTATTGCCGCCAATTTAGCTGGGCGGATTTTATCAATTACGCGTTGGATCTTGTTTTTAATATAATATTGTTATTAGTTTATCCTATTTATATAGTGCTCATATTGGGGTTTGTTCCGCAGCTGCTGATATGTTTTTTAATCGTTCCCTATATTTTTTATACCCTGATGAATATTATTCAACTTGGTATAGTTACCGTTCTTTCCGATGATTGGAAGCGCGACGGGCTGTTGATTTTATATGCCCCGTTAATGATGTTTTATTATCTATTGTTGAACGGAGAAAGGGTTGTGGCGTATTTCCTGGAGACTTTTAGATTAAGATATCTTCGCGACGGTTTTTATCCTCAGAAAGTCTGGGACAATATGCCGAGATATTAATCCCGGAAATAAAATAATCTCCGGAAGCGGCAGTCCTGTGTTATAATATTTTTCGGGTTTCCCGTGTTGTTACCGGGGTGGAGACATAAAATAATGATTTATTTGTTGTTGTTTTTTTCTATATTATCAATATTCCTGCTGGTTAGTCTGCTCAGGCGCAGTCCGCAAAATAAGTTCGCCCAGCTGGAGGAAAATGTGCAGAGAATGGAAGAGCGGACCGAACGCGCAGTGCGGGAGGAGATAGCTAAAAACAGAGAAGAGATGTCTAATATCGCCCGGAGGGATAGAGAAGAAGCCGCGATACAGGCGAAAGGTTTTAACGATTCTGTGCTGAAACAATTATCTGCTTTGGCCGGTATCAACGAACAGAAGCTGGAGAATATGCGCAAAACTATTGAAGAAAGGCTGAATCATCTGCAGAATGAGAGCAGCCAAAAGCTCGAACTAATGCGCGCGACCGTTGATGAAAAACTGCACGCTACTTTGGAAAAAAGATTAGGCGAATCTTTCAGGCTGGTCAGTGAGCGGCTGGAACAGGTGTATAAGGGGCTGGGGGAGATGCATAATCTGGCGCAGGGTGTGGGCGACCTGAAGAAAGTGCTTTCCAACGTGAAAACAAGGGGCACCTGGGGAGAGATTCAATTAGGCAGTCTTTTAGAACAGATGCTGAGCAAAGAACAGTACGCGGCCAATGTGGCTACAGGGAAAGACAACTATGAGCGGGTGGAATTTGCCGTCAAATTGCCCGGGCGGGAAGAGCATAAGGCCGTATGGCTGCCTATTGACGCTAAATTCCCGCTGGAAGTTTATCAAAGACTTGTTGATGCCCAGGAAAAAGGAGACGTTCAAGCGGTTAAAGACCTGGAGGCAGCCCTGGAGGATAGTATAGAAGTCCAGGCTAAAAAGATCAGGGATAAATATGTTAATCCTCCGCAGACCACGGATTTTGCCATTATGTTTCTTCCTGTGGAAGGATTGTATGCCGAAGTCCTCCGACGGCCGGGATTATGCGAAATTTTGCAGCGTAAGTACAGAATCTCGGTAACCGGGCCGACCACGATTACAGCGCTTTTAAATAGTCTGCAGATGGGTTTTACTACCCTGGCTGTGGAAAAACGCGCCAGTGAAGTCTGGCAAATACTGGGCGCGGTAAAAGTTGACTTTGGCAGATTCGGCGATTTACTGGACAAGACGCACAAAAAACTCCAGGAGGCTTCTCATACTATTGAAGACGCTACCAGAAAAACCCGTACCATAGAACGAAAATTGAGGAATGTCCAGGAATTGCCTGTGCTGGATGACGCAAAGTTAATTGCTGAGGCCTCAGAGGTTACCGTGGGAGCGGGAGAAATAACGGAGGAAATTAATGGAATTTCAAGATATTCTTAATATGATGATCGAAATGAATGTTTCCGATGCTTTTATCCGGGCGGGAAGTCCTTTAAAAGGAAGAATTGCTACGGAAGTAGTGACTATAGGGGAGAAGAAATTCAGTAAGTCTGATATAGACAAGATTGTCTTGGAGATAACCGATGTGCGGATGAAAAGTCTGCTGCAGAAAAACAAAAGTTGTGAATTTTCCACCTGGCACAAGGAGCGCTGGAGATTTCGGATAGGAATATTCTGGCAGAGAAACACGCTTTGCGTGGTAATCAGGAAAATCGATTTAGCGCTGCCTTCATTCCAGGAATTGAATCTGCCGGCAGCGGTGCTGGAAAAATTTTGTTTTCAGCGCCGGGGACTAATCCTGCTTACCGGAGTTACCGGCAGCGGTAAATCCACAGCTATTGCCGCGATGATTGAATTTATCAACCGCAATTTCGGCAAACATATTCTTACTATTGAAGAACCGATAGAATTTATCTTCGCGGATAAAAAGTCCTTAATCAACCAGCGGGAAATAGGAGTGGATGTCGCTTCTTATGCCGATGCCTTAAAACAATTCGCCGTGCATTCTCCTGATATTATATATATAGGCAGTATCACTGATGAAAAAACCTGTCACGCGGCTTTGACTGCCGCGGAAACCGGCGTTTTAGTGCTATCTACCACACATACGGTCAATGCCTCTTCTACAGTAGAAAGACTGGTGAATTTTTTCTCTCATGAACAGCATCATTTTATTTTCAATCAACTTTCGTTTTTGCTCAGAGGCGTAGTCAGCCTGCGGCTGATTCCGCGCAAGGACGGCCAGGGTTTAATCCCGGCTTATGAAGTGATGACCTTAAGCCCTACCATTGCCGGACTGATTAGAGAGAACAAATTATGGGAGATGCCTAAATATATGGCCAGCGGCAAGATTTACGGGATGAATACTTTTAACCAGTGCCTGGTTGAACTTGTTGAAGCGGGGAAGGTATCGGCAGACGTTGCTTTGGAATATTCCGATAAGAAGGACGAGTTGGAGCAGGAGTTAAGGCAAAAAGACATTATATAAGACTATCCGGTAAACTTTTTTAAAAAAAATATTGCGAAAACAAAAAAGATATCTTATTATATTAGACAACAATAAAAAGTAAGAAATACATTTTTTTGGCGGGAAAGGAGTCTTTTGTCGAAAAATGGAAACGGAACTTTTAATGGAAGGGGGAAAAAAAGCAAAAGGCAAAAAGGAATTTTGTTCTAAGCGAGGCGTTATAAGGCATGCCGGGACGCATTTGATAGTTGACCTGTGGAAAGGGAAGAATTTTTCTTCCGTATCTAAGATAAAGGAAATACTGGAAAAAGCGGTGAAAGCATGCGGAGCGGTTCTGTTGAATATTAACCTGCATGAATTTTCTCCTTCCGGAGGAGTTTCCGGAGTGGCGATTATTCAGGAATCGCATATCAGCATCCATACCTGGCCTGAATATGAATACGCGGCGATAGATATTTTTGTCTGCGGAGACGTTGACCCTTATGACGCGATTCCGGTAATCAAAGAGGGGTTTCATCCGCAAAGCATTCAGGTGGCCGAAATTAAAAGGGGTATTTTTTAACAATGAGTTGGTTTTATGAAAAATTATACCCTGATGTGAAGTTAGGGATCCAGGGGAAAATAGTTTATCAAAAAAAAACCCCTTATCAGGATTTAAAAATATATGATACTCCCCGTCTGGGACGAATGCTTACTTTAGACGGGACAGTGCAGACAACCCAGAAGGATGAATTTATCTATCATGAAATGTTGTCCCATCCGCTTCTTTTGTCTTATCCTGCCCCGCAAAAGGTGCTGGTAATCGGCGGTGGTGATGGCGGGGTGGTGAGGGAAGTCTTAAAACATAAAACTGTGCAAAAGGTTTATCTCGTAGAGATAGATGGCAGTGTGATTAAAAAATCAGAGCAATATCTCCCTTCGATATGTAAAGGCGGCGCGTTATCGGAACACAACAGAAGGGTTAAAATAGTGGTGGATGACGGGGCCAGATTTATCCAAAACACAAAGGAAAAATTTGATCTTTGTTTGATTGATTCTCCGGATCCTATAGGGGTGGCCAGGGTCTTATTTTCCCGGAAGTTTTATCAAAACATCTTTTCTATTCTTACAGCCCAGGGAATGATGATTAGACAAACGGGTTCAACAATGTGGCAGCCGGATGAAATAAGACATAATTACAAGATTGTGAAAAAGATTTTTCCTTTTGTTACGGTGCAGCTGGCAGCTATCCCCACATATATAGGAGGGTTCTTCAGTTTCGTTATTGCTTCTAAAGCGATAGATGTAGAACGAGTTCCGTATGAAGAAATAGAAAAAAAATATCAAGAAGCAAAGCTGAGAACTAAATATTATAACCCGCAAATCCATTTTGCCAGCAGAAAACTTCCCAACTATTTAAGGAGCATTGTAAAATGAGTGAAACTTACGGTTATGAATTGATTATGGACCTTTATGGTTGTGATAAGGAAATCATTTCTTCTAAAAATAAGCTGCAGGAGTATGTTGATCAATTATGCGATTTGATTAAGATGAAACAGTATGGAAAAACTATCCTGGAGTATTTTGGAGAAGATAAAGATTTTACCAAAGGGTATTCTCTGGTACAATTGATTGAAACCAGTTCTATTACCGGACATTTCTCCGATTTATGGGAAACCGCCTATATAAACGTTTTTTCCTGTCAGGAGTTTGACCACGAAGCCGCTAAACAATTTACCCGCCAATTTTTTCAGGCCAAAGAAGTAAAGAATAGATTTCTTATCCGCTAAGAGCATAAATAAGATGAAAGGAGGGGAAAATGCGCGTGGAAAAAAAATATTCCCGTAAGTCTCGCCATATTTTTCCTCAGGGATTTACTATTTCGGAAGTATTGATTTGTGTAGTAGTTATTCTTATTCTGGCTACCTTGGCTATGGCCGGTTATACACAAGTAATGGATAACGCCTACCAAAGGATATGTTCTACCAACCAGACCATAATTATGAAGGGCATAGAACGGCATTTTTTAACTACAGGGATAGCTCCGGCGACTTTGGGTGATATAAAGTTAGAGTATTGGAAAAACGCCTACGCGGAAGTGATGAAAGATAGAGACTGGCAGACTAAGTTATCTTATTTTTTAGTGAAGGTAACCACAGCTAAAGAAGCCTGCGCCGATATCACAAAATTAGAGGATTTGGTGAATCCCGCGGAGATGAAGGTTTACGGTATGATGCCGGATGTCTTTCATTGTCCCGCAGATAGAACTTCGGGAAGCCCTTCTTACGGGATAAATGCGGCTTTGAAAAATTATAGCCGCTGGAAAGACGTGCCCGCGGATATGACGATACTGGGGGATACTGACCGATCTACATTCAGCAGTGAAGATGAGTTAAGCTATCGGCATAAAAGAAGATTCGCTCAGGAACAGGTTGCCCAGGTTTTGACTAAATCCATGTGCATAGATAAAAAGAAAAAAGAAAAGAACTTCGTGTCAATAACAGGGGGCGCATCATCTTCAGCGTATACCGATGCTTCAACTAATCAACAAGAAGAGAGAAGCAGAATCGAACAAAAGATTGCCGAACTTCGGTTGAAAATAGAAGAGTATGAGCGGCGGCTGCAAGATGAAAATCTTCCTTTGTGGCAAAAAATAGAGTATGAAGGTAAAATAATCGCCATAAAAGTAGAGATTGGTATCTTGGAGTTTTGGAAATAAATAAGAAACTCGTAATAACGAATTCTCACGGTTCTCTCCCTATAAACTGACCGGGAACGAGAAAAATAATGTTCCAGAGCTTTAAAGAGAAAGATTTTACCTATCCTTTTTTAATTTGGTGTATCGTTGTCTTTTGGTATATAATCCTGGTCTATAATTTTTTTGAACTCGCCCAGTATAAAGTCCAGGATTTTTTCGCTTCCCAGTCCTTTTATATGTTTTCCCGCCCGCCTGAACAAGCCAGGGATATCGTAATTGTGGCCATTGACGAGGCCTCCCGCCGGGAGCTTAACCTGAAATGGCCCTGGCCCAGAAACGTTACCGCTCAGCTTATCCGCAGGGTGGCTTCTTTTTCTCCCAAAGTGATCGGCCTGGATATGATTTTTTCCGGGGAGTCGGAACCGGCCGAAGACGATGTGCTCCTGGATGTTTTTCGCAGCTGCCCCAATATTATTGCCGGCTATAAATTGGGAGAAAAAACAGATGAGTTTCCTCTGCAAAAATATGTTCAGGCAATGAAAGCGGTTGGTTTTGTGGATAAACCCTTGCAGGCAAGCAAGGTTTGGAAATCCAGCAGATCCATTGATGAGGTGATCAGAAGCCAGAGGACTTATTATGTTGATGAAAAAGGATATAACTTTTCCATAGATGTAGAATTGGCCGCGGCTTATTTAGATGTGCCCCGCCGGGAAATCCAGGTGTTCCCGCAGAAGGGAATTTATTTGGGAAAGGATTTTTTTGTCCCTTCCAGGAATGGGGTCACGCCGATAAATTACTTGCTGCACTATAATGAATTTACCAGCATCGGCGCTTCTTTGGTCCTGAATAGAGAAATAGACCCGGCGCTGTTTAAAGACAAAATAGTTTTAATCGGGGCAACGGATTCTCTGGTACATGATGAATACCTGACGCCTTTAGGAGTGCTGCCGGGGATTAGCATAGTAGGTAATTCTTTGTTGACCATGCTCAGCGGCAGATTCGTTCATAATCTTTCCGGGGTTGCGACCCTGGGTCTTATTTTTATCCTGGGGATAGGCATACTTCTAATAAATAAGAAAACCGGGTTAGCTTTATCTACCGGCCTTACTTTTTTAGTATTGGGAGGGACGTTTGCAGGCAGTCTGTATTTGCGCGCGAAAGACATTCAGTTTGATTACTTCAGTGTTTTTTTTCTGGCCTTTGCCGCTTTAGTCGTTTCCAGTATTTATAAATATAGTTATATTACTTATATGAGTACCAGATTAAGGACATTGGCGATTACCGATCCTTTAACCGGCTTTTATAATTTACGCTATTTTTTATTAAAATTAGATGAAGAAATGCGCGGCGCTTCCGGAGACTTCGTAATGTTTGCCATAAGCATTGTTAATTATAGAAAACTGGCTTTGGACCTTAGCTTTGATGAACTCAAATCTTTGGTTAAGACGTTATCAGAATATGTAGAACAAAATATATCCAGAAGTTTCAGCCGGAAGGATTTGACGCGGATTTCTCCGGATACCTTGGGTATAGCAGTATGGAATGCGGAAAAAACAAACACAGAGGTATTTTTAAAGGATTTCCTGGCGCGGATAAATAAACAGGAGTTTAAGATAGGAGAAAAAACGCTTCTGGTTTCTCTCCAGGGAGCGCTTATTTATAAAAACAGGAAAATAAAGGCGCAAAGCCGGCAGATCATTCATAATCTTACGGCATTATTGAGCAAACCGAAAGGAGAAGGCGATAATTTTGCGGCCATAGACCTTCTCGAGGATAAATTATGGAAGAGTCGAAAAGAGCTGGGCCGCGAAGATATGCTGGACTTTTTGACTGCCGACTTAAACGAAAGAAATAAAGAACTGGAACAAACGTTAAGAGAATTAACTGAGTCGAAACAGGAAACAGAAGAAGCGTATTTTGAGGTTATC
>JAZDEE010000054.1:0-4042 GCA_043809065.1 Candidatus Omnitrophota bacterium
CGCGATTCAGCGAAAAAAAGCGCGTTTATATTCATTCACGGGTATAACGTAACCTTCGAAAACGCTGCCCGCCGCACCGCGCAGATGTCTTATGACCTGGGTTTTGACGGCGCGCCGGTTTTTTACAGCTGGCCGTCTCAGGGAACGGTCCAGGGCTATCCGGTGGATGAGAACAATATTCAATGGACGCAGACGAACCTGCAGCGCTTCTTAGACGATTTTGTGGAACACACCGGCGCGGAACAGATTTATCTGATTGCGCATAGTATGGGCAACCGCGCCCTTACCCAGGCATTTGCCAATCTTATTGTGGAAAAGCCCGCTTTAAGAGAGCGTTTCCGGGAACTGATTCTTACTGCCCCGGATATTGACGCGCAAATCTTTAAAAGGGACATTGCGCCCCGGATAGCCGGCCAGGAGACCGGGGTTACTCTTTATGCTTCTTCCAAAGATAAGGCGCTTGAGCTTTCCCAGACATTCAACGGCTATCCGCGCGCCGGCGACAGCGGGGCGGGACTGGTGATTGCCCCTGGCATTGAGACTATTGATGCTGCCAATGTGGACACGAGTTTCCTGGGACATTCCTATTTCGCGGAGGCGCGTTCGGTTTTATCGGACATTTTTTACCTGATCCGCGATGGAAAACGCGCGGATGAGCGGTTTTCACTTAATCCGGTGGAAAGTCCGTCCAGGCGGTACTGGGTGTTTAAGCAGTAAGGTGTTGGGCAGAAAGATTATCAGCATAATAAGAGGGTTGATCAATTTTTATTATTTATTTTTTTGTAGAGACGCAAAATTTTGCGTCTCTACTGTTTTAAATAAAGTCTTGCCTTAGGGCTAAATATAATTATAATATTGGGTGGAAGATAGTGTGCTTGGAATAAGGAGGATAGAGATGCTGGAAGCGGAAGTTTATATAACTTTAAAAAAGACCGTAGCTGATCCGCAGGGGTTGACGATCAAACATGCCTTGGAATCGTTAGGATATGCTCAGGATATTAAAGAGGTGCGCATGGGCAAGTTAGTGAAAATTAAGTTAAACCTGAGTGACCCCCAAGCGGCGCAGGAGAAGCTGGAACAGATGTGCAAAAAACTGCTGGCTAACCCCATTATTGAAGAGTATCGTTTTAGCATCAAGGAAGGTTCTGTATAATATAAACTTGAGTTTGGCACTTTTTTGAATTTTGCCGTCATTCTGAGGGCGAAGCCCGAAGAATCTGGAATTAAAAACAGATCCTTCGCTACGCTCAGGATGACACAACTATAGATTTAATAATGCATTGAAACTTGAGAGTGTTGCAAAACCTTATCTTTGTCATTCTGAGCGTATGAAGAATAAATTGTCTCGTCGAAATTCTTCGGCCTGCGGCCTCAGAATGACAGCTTCTTGGGACTTTTGCAACGGTCTCATATTGTAAATATTCGGTAAACACGCGGATGAAAAGGAAAAGAGGATATCTTTGCAAGGGGGGAAATCAGAGGAGCCTTTTAAAAGGCTTATTTCTAATTTCGAGGGCAGACTCCCGCACTGGCAAGACAGCAAAATTGTCATTCTGAGCAATTTGTCATTCTGAGCGAAGCGAAGAATCTAATATGACACAACATCAAGGATACGTTTACATTTTAACGAACATACATAATAAAGTTTTGTATACAGGTGTAACGAGCGATTTGGTCAAGAGGGTATACGAGCATAAGAATAAGCTGGTTGACGGATTCACTAAGAAATACAACGTGCATAAATTGGTTCATTTTGAAGTCTTTGATGACATAATGACTGCGATAGGACGTGAGAAGCAGATAAAGGGTTGGCTTAGGAAAAAGAAGATTGTGTTGATCGAGGGGAATAATCCGGAGTGGAAGGATTTATATGAAGGGCTGGTTTAGATTCTTCGCTTCGCTCAGAATGACGAGATGACAAGGAATTTTTGACGCCTCTTTACCGCATATTTACATAATATTAGCTGTGGACAAAAGTAAAGGCAAACCTGAAATTGCTGAGTTCAATTCTTATATTTTCCGGCAGATTCAAGCCAAAGTTGATCCTTTTATTCCGTTAAATCTTGAGCATGCATTGTCACATGAAAGCTTGGGGTTGCAAGCGGCGGATATATTTGCCTGGGGAATATTAAGAAAATATGAAAGGAAAGATGAAGAGTGGTTTCGGCTGTTTCAGAGCAAGGTCGTTTATGATGATGTTTATCTACCCCTAAAACAAAAATGAGCGTGCCCTGCAGGCCTGTAATGTTCAAGTTATAGCCCACCATACGGAGGGGAACACTTGGAACAGCCTACAGCAGTCTTACCGCTCATAGATAGTATACTATACTATAACAAATTTTTCAAGAGCGGCGCGGAAAAATTTTTAGCTAACACTGAATGACCCCAAAGCGCCGAAAGTACACCCTTGAGACACGATAAGTTGCTGAGATATAAAAGGAGTTTTTAAACAATGAAATTCGGTGTAGTCGTTTTTCCCGGTTCTAATTGCGATCAGGATTGCTTCTATGTAGTTAAAGAAGTGCTTGGTCAGGATGTCCGCTATATTTGGCACAAGGACACTTGTTTAGATGGTTTGGATTGTATTATTTTACCCGGTGGTTTTAGTTACGGCGATTATCTAAGGACCGGGGCGGTGGCCAGGTTTTCCCCGGTGATGAGTGCCGTGATCGAGTTTGCCAATAAGGGCGGACTGGTGCTGGGCATCTGCAATGGTTTTCAGATCTTACTGGAAGCTGGACTGCTGCCCGGGGCAATGCTGCGCAATACCAATCTGCATTTTATCTGTAAATTTCTTTATATTAAAACAGAAAAAAATGATACCCCGTTTACCAATCTTTACCGTCAGCATCAAGTGCTCAAGATTCCCATTGCCCATAATGAAGGGAATTATTACATAGATGCTGCCGGGTTAAAAGAACTGGAAAAGAACCGGCAGATTGTGTTTCGTTATTGCGGCGCCCAAGGTGTGGTGGATAAAGAGACGAACCCTAACGGGGCGGCCGGGAATATTGCCGGGATTGTGAACAAGGCCGGCAATGTCCTGGGGATGATGCCGCATCCGGAGCGCAGCGCGGAAGAGGCATTGGGTTCATCGGATGGTTTTTTAATCTTTAAATCTATAGTTAATTGGCTGGAGCGCAGATAGATGGTTAAACCAGAGGTATATAGAAGTCTTGGGTTGCAGGATGAAGAATATCAGAAAATTTTGGATATTTTAAAACGGGAGCCGACTCCTACGGAATTAGCGATGTTTTCTGTGGAATGGTCGGAACATTGCGGGTATCCGCGTTCCCGCAAGTTATTGAAACTGCTGCCCAAAAAGGGGAAATATTCCACGTTAATCGGGGAGGATTCCGGCGGGATTATTGTGGATGATTTGGCCATCGTCTTTAAGATGGAAAGCCACAATCATCCTTCGCAGGTGGAGCCTAAACAAGGAGCGGCTACGGGGGTAGGCGGCATTATCAGGGACATCTTTACTGCCGGGGCGCGGCCGATAGCTTCTCTGAATTCTTTGCGCTTTGGGCCGTTAAGCGAGCCGTATAACCGTTATCTTCTGCGCGGTGTAGTAGAGGGAATCCAAAGTTACGGCAATTGTATCGGCGTGCCTACTGTCGGCGGGGAGATCTATTTTGAGGAGAGTTACACCGGCAACTGTTTAGTCAACGTGATGAATATCGGCATTGCGCCTAAGAATAAATTAGCCCGGGCCAAGGCCTTTGGCGTGGGCAACTCTATTATTTACGCCGGCTCAAGCACCGGACGGGATGGCATAGGCGGATGCAGTGTATTAGCCTCGCATGAGTTTAAGGAAGGGGAAGAAAAAAGGCCTACCGTGCAGATAGGCGACCCGTTTACCGAGAAATGTTTAGTCGAGGCTACATTGGAAGCCTTAGAGACAGGATACGTTGTGGGGATAAAAGATATGGGCGCTGCCGGGCTGACCTGTTCTACCAGTGAGATGGCCTTTGCCGGCGAGTCCGGCGTGGAGATTGACCTGGGGTTGGTTCCCCGCCGGGAAGAAAATATGCAGCCTTGG
>JAZDEE010000055.1:0-4395 GCA_043809065.1 Candidatus Omnitrophota bacterium
TTCGCCGCAGAACCAGACCTATGAGCTGTTTTACTAATGATGAAAGTGTAAACCGGATTATTTATGCAATATTCTATCGTCTAAATAACAAGTGGTTGGATAAACCTTTAAAAGAATTTACACAATTTAATTGACACTACCTTATTCCGGCTATGCTCTCCCTGTTTTATTTATCTTTATATTGTCACCTTTACATAAATACCGGATATATCAATCCCCGTCAATCATATTACCTAAGCGGCCTAAAATAGACCCTTCATCCGTTTGTTTTCCTCCGCCAGAAGGCGCGTTTTGCAATATACGATCGGCTAAACGGGAAAAAGGCAGACTCTGCAGTAAAACCGTACCGGTTCCCCGTAAAGTAGCCAAAAACAGCCCCTCACCGCCAAAAAACATTGACTTTAGATTACCCGCCCGTTCGATACTGTATTCAATGGCAGGAGTAAAAGCGACAATACATCCGGTGTCAACACGCAACGTTTCATTTCTCAGTTCCTTTTTAACAATAGTCCCGCCGGCATGAATAAACACCTTGCCATCACCGCGCAGCCGCTGTAAAATAAAGCCCTCACCGCCGAAAAGACCCGCGCCAAAACGTTTTGTAAACGCGATATCCAATTGTGTCCCTAAGGCCGCGCATAAAAAGCTGTCTTTTTGGCATATCAATTCCTTTTGGTATTCCGATAAATTAACCGGGATAATCTTCCCCGGATACGGCGCGGCAAAAGCGACGCGTTTCTTCCCGCTGCCAATATTGGTAAAGTGGGTCATAAAAAGAGATTCTCCCGTGACTTTTCTTTTCGCGGCATCCAATAATTTTCCCATCAATCCCTGATTTGGTTTTGACCCATCTCCCAATTTTGCTTCGAAACTTATTCCATCTTCCATCCAATTCATACTTCCGGCTTCCGCGATTACTGTCTCTCCGGGATCAAGTTCAATCTCAATAACCTGCAGATCATCGCCAAAAATTTCATAATCCACTTCGTGACTGTTCATTATTTCCCTCTTCTAAAACCGCGGGGGACAAACTATGCGGGAACACTGTTCCCGCATAAAAAATCGGGGCGGGCGGATTCGAACCGCCGACCTTTTGGTCCCGAACCAAACGCGCTAGCCAAGCTGCGCTACGCCCCGTTAATATTATTTTATAACGGGCCGATAGCCATCGGCCCCTACACCATCATTTCCTTTAACACACGCGCATTTTCCACGGCATATCCCTGGGCATCGTTATTGAAGTAAACATACACATCGCGGCCTTCCCGGAGAAATCCTTGTATCCAGCCGGCGCATTTCTTAAGCTCATCTGGTGAATACCGGGAGCCGTAAAGAGTTTCCCTGCCATGCATACGCATATACACAAAATCCGCCGTAGCCCGCACTGCCGGGTGAAATTCAGGCATACTAACGATACAATAAGCGGTATGAAATTCTTCTAAAAGAACGAATATCTCTTCATCCAGCCAACTCTGATGACGAAATTCAATTACGTTTTTTCCCCGGGGAGGCAATTGCCTTAAAAAACCAGCTAATCTTTCTTTATCTTTTTTTAATGCCGGGGGAAGCTGATAAAGCACAACACCCAGTTTTTCTTTCAGCAGCGCTGCCCTGTTTAAAAAGAGCTCCAGGCTGTCCCTAAAATTGGCCAGTCTCTTAATATGCGTAATGAAACGGCTGGCCTTTACCGCAAACACAAAATCCGCCGGTGTCCTTCTGTACCATTCTACTACAGATGTCTCTTTTGGTAAATGATAAAAGGTGTTATTAAGCTCCACTGTATTGAAAGAACGGGCATAAAACGGTAATAGATCATCTTTGGTAATGCCTTCGGGATAAAAGGGGCCGACCCAGTGGGGATAATACCACCCCGAAGTGCCGATAAAACACCTGCCTTTACTCATAAAATTACATCGCGCTTTGTACCTGCGCTTCTTTTAATGCTTCTTTCCGCACTTTTCCGCTGGCGGTCTTAGGCAAGGTCTCTCTAAATTCGACAACCTGCGGCACTTTAAAATGAATCAGCCGCTCTTTGCAAAAGGTCTTGATATCTTGTTCGCCCGCGCGCTCGCCTTCTTTTAAAACTACCACCGCTTTCACAGCTTCTCCGCGCAGTTTATCCGGGATGCCGATGACCGCTACTTCTTTTACCTGAGGATGCGCGGCAATGGTATGTTCCACCTCGGGAGAATATACGTTTAGCCCGCCCACAATAATCATATCCTTTTTTCTCCCTTTGATGTAGAGATTCCCCTCTTTATCCAGACAGCCTAAATCACCCGTATGCAGCCAGCCTCGGCGCAGTATCTCTTTAGTCATCCGGGGTTCTTTATAATATCCGGCCATCACCGGCCATCCGCGCACAACTATCTCTCCGATTTCCCCTGCCGGTAACTCTTTATCGCAATGGTCAAATATCTTAATCTCACACCAAGGCGCGGCCCGGCCTACAGAATCCAGCTTATCCGGAGCGCTGACGGTATTGGGCGCGGAAGTCTCCGTCATCCCCCAGCCGTTAAATAAAACCGCGTTCGGACAGCATTGTTTAAACCGCATAATCATCGCCGGATCACTGGGCGCGCCAAAGACATCGGCGCCGCGCAGACTGGCTAAATTATATTTTTCAAATTCTTTTAAGTGCAGCATCGCGATAAACATCGGAGGCACGATAAAGAAAAAGGTTACTTTATACTTTTCCACCAGCCTTAAAAATTCCACCGGCATAAAACGGTCCATCAAGACCAGCGTCGAGCCAAAAGAAGCGTTAATCTGCAGGGAAATAAACCCGCCGATATGCGCGAGCGGAAGCGGGCAAATAATGGTCGCGAACATATCGGTAATCTTGATATGTTCAAACATCAGCGGGGCGTTATCAAGATGCCGGTAATTCAGGATTACCGCCTTAGGCGCGCCGGTAGTCCCGGAAGTGTAAAAAAGGATAGCCGGGTCTTTTTCTTTAACTTTAATCGCGGCAATCCGCGGTGATTCCTCCCGCAGGGCGGCATCAAAAGGAGCGAACAGCGCCGGGCAGGGCAGATTTTCCATTGGCCGGCTCGCCTGAGCGGCTAAGCCTGACTGGCTTAAAATAAAAGCGGCCTCGGAATGTTTAAGCACGCCGGTCAGTTCTTCCGGGGTAAGCCGAATATCCAGGGGGACAGCCACCGCGCCCAGGGTAAAAACGGCAAAATAGCTGTAGACGTATTCGGGGCCATTAGGCAGATAAATCGCTACCTTGTCCCCTTTTTTTATGCCTTGCTTAGCCAGAAAATTGGCTAATTTATTGACCGTATTTACGGCTTCCTGAAAGGTAATCGTATTGTCTTTAAAAATTATAAACGGCTTGTGCGGATACTGCTCTGCCTGTTCCCGTAATTTTCCGGCTATATCCATATCTTCCTCCGGTTATATACATTAGATACTGGCAAAAAATTTAACTTTGATTCTTTTTATCTTCTATAGTTACAACGAGTTTTGATAAAGACTCTTGCCTCTTTCTAAAATTCTATTTTCCCCTTTTGGAAGTATTTCCCCTCTTTGAAAAAGAGGGGTTAGGGGAGATTTTGAAATCACAATCTACTCCATATTTTTTCCAGGACTCCACTTATATTCTCAAAAACTTCTCTATCCGAAAATCTTAATATAGATAACCCTGTGCCTTCTAAATACTTGTCTCTCTCCTGATCTTTTGCCTTTCCCCCTTCGGAGTAGTGTTGTCCGCCGTCAAGCTCTATAATTAACTTCCCCTTTGGGCAGTAAAAATCAACTATGAAATTACCTATAGGCTTCTGCCTATAGAACGGATAGCCTTTTAGTTGTTTGCCTCGCAGCTTTGACCAAAGCACAGTTTCAGTATTGGTCATATTCTTTCTGAGTTGCCGGGAATATTGCTTTAACCACTTATCATAATGGAGCATATCCTATAATAAATCCCCCTTAATCCCCCTTTTTCAAAGGGGGAAAGCTATTTCTTTTTTCGAAAAGAGAAAACTTCTCGCGTCAACCGCTCAACCAAAGCCTCTCTTCCCAATCGAGTAGTGTTATCGTTAGTTAGCCTTTTTTTGTTCATCCTTTACCCAACTTGCAAACTCCCGCAACAGATAACCAGTCATCCCATCAAAAACAATAGAATTTTCTTTCTGTTCGTTAAGAATATCTCTATCACAATAACCGAGATATGAAGTAGTATATTCTTTTTCTTCCTTAAACCCTCGATACCTAATGGCCCAATAGATTACTAACAAATTGTTTCCTTCAACAATAGCATTAACTCCATCCTTGCCTATCTGTTGTCGTAATCCTCGCGTTTCAGAATAGTTAGGAAACACAAGTTGTCTTTGTTTTTTATAATACTCTTCCATCTCATTATTAATCTCAATTATATCAAATGGATTCCCC
>JAZDEE010000056.1:0-6028 GCA_043809065.1 Candidatus Omnitrophota bacterium
CCGCTGTTACAGCCCGGGGAGATCGAGTAAAAGTAACCGTTACTTTTCCGTATCAATATATTACTCCTTTGCCCCAAATTTTAGGTTTGCAGCCTTTGCAAATTTGCCGGGCAACTACAATGAGATATTCTCCTTAACGGATTGAGGCGCGTTGGGTATGGAGACAAGAAAAAAAGGGATATTTATTTTAGCCATCGCTTCTGTTTTGGGTTTGATGGCCAGTATGATGTCGGTGGCGGTTCTTAATCAGGGTAAAAAAGACGTGAAAACAACAGCGATTTCTAATGTCAAGGTAGAGATGAAAGAGGTGCTGGTAGCAGCCAGGGATTTAACCAGGGGAACGGTGTTTTCCCGGGAAGATTTGCGCTTGGCTGATTGGCCGAAACAAATGGTTCCGCCAACAGCCTTTTCCCAGCCGGAAGAAGTCGTGGGCAAGATAGTGAAAACAGAAATATTCGCGGAAGAACTGATTACTGCTCAGCGGGTTTCCAGCGAGGATGATAGTAAAGGGCTGGATGCCATTATATCTCATGGAATGCGCGCAATGACCTTAGGCATAGATGCCTCAGTGGGAGCAAGCGGTTTCGTGCACACCGGCAGTAAAGTGGATATTGTGGTTACCGCTCAGCCCAAAGGGACGCAGGGACGCCAGACTAAACTGGTGCTGCAGGATATCGAGGTCTTGGCTGTAGAAGAGGAAAGCGGGTCTTCTCAGCGGATGCAGAGCACTTTTATTACCTTAGCGATCAGCCCCGAAAACGCGGAAAAGCTGGCGCTGTCTTTAGATGAGGGAGAGATTCATATTATTGTGCGGAATGCTTCCGACAAAGAAGAGGTGCTTACTCCCGGTATTTCTGCGGAGGAACTGTTGGAGACGAAAACAATAAATTTAACTCAAGCCGCGGGGGCTGCGCAGGAAGTGAAATTTAAAGTCGTGGAGTTGATTGTGGGAGAATCGCGAACGGAGGAAAAGTTTCAGCAATGAGAAGCATATCGGTTAGGTCAAGCTGGCGTATTTTTCTGATGGGGATCATTTTTTCTGTCTGCCCGCGGGTTAGTTCTGCAGGGGAAACCGCCGGAAAATATTTTACCGGAAACACTCCTCATAAAATCCAGCTTACCGCGGGAAAATCTGAGCTGATTCAGTTTGACCGGGATGTAATGCGCACCGCGGTCAATGATCAGGGAATTGCGGCTATAGTAATGATTAATCCCCGGGAAGTATTAGTCAATGGAAAAGCTCCCGGAGTAACCAGCTTAATCGCCTGGAATGAAGAAGGAGAACGGGCTTTGTTTGATATTGTGGTCAATATAGATACTACACGGCTGGCCAGTTTGATACGTAAAGTTATCCCTGATGAAAATATTCAGGTGGACGCTACTAACGAACGCATAGTGCTTTCCGGGGAAGTAGAGAAATCCGCTTCGGCAGCCAAGGCTGCCAATATCGCCCAGGCATATTTGCCGGAAGTGGTCAATTTACTGCAAGTGAAAAATGTCAATCAGATACTTTTGCAGGTGCGGTTTGTAGAAGTGGAGAGGAGTGCCGCCAAGAATTTAGGCGTGGATTTGGTAACTCAGGGAGAAAAGTTTGCCGGCCATTCTTACGCGGGAAAGGTAACCACCCCCGCGACTACTTCTATATATCCTGGCGCGCCTCCGAACGTATCCAGTCTGCCTGCCGATACGGACCTTTATCTGGAGTTATGGATAGAAAATGTGATGAGTTTAGCTCCGGTGGTAGAGGCTATGGAAGAACGGGGACTATTACGCATTATTGCTGAGCCAAATCTTATTGCTGTGGAAGGATGCGAGGCTTCCTTTTTAGCTGGCGGAGAGGTGCCTATTCCCATGAATACTAGTGATGGTGTGTCCATAGAATGGAAAGAGTATGGAGTGCGACTGAATTTTACTCCTACTGTTGACGATAAGAATAGCATTAGGATGAAACTTGCTCCGGAAGTAAGCAGTCTGGACTTTGCTAATGGAGTGAATTTGGGAAATTTTAATGTCCCGGCATTGCTTACCCGCCGTACGCAGACCGAGGTGGAGCTTAAGGAAGGGGAAAGTCTTATTATCGGAGGGCTTATTTCTCAGGATACCAGCAGGACTTCCAGTAAGGTGCCTTTTTTGGGGGATGTGCCGCTGTTAGGAAAGCTTTTTTCCAGTGAGCGCTTCCAAAAAGGAGAAAGCGAGCTGCTGGTAATGGTTACGCCGAGTTTGGTCAAGCCGGAAGATATAGGTGCCGCCAAAAAATTTCAGCCGTCTGAGCGGCTTCTTTCCGGGATGGAAGCCAAAAAGGCTGCTTATCGGGATGCGCGGGCAGAGCGCCTGAAGGGTATTTTAGACGGACAGAAGGTTGAGCCTGTGGATGCCGGCCGCGAAGTGCCTGATGAGGAAAGTTTGTTTGTCCGGGAACCGGTGAAAAAATTCGAGGATTATTTTCAGGAAAAGAAGAAGAGTTGGGCTGGTGAGGAAGTCGAGTTTGGAGAAAGAGAGGAGAAGATTTTAAAACGGCTTCCCGAAAAATACAAACTAATAAAGGAGTATCACAATGAAGGTTTGTAAGCAAAAAATCTTAACAAGAAAGCGAGGTGAATTAAAAATGTTGACGATAATTCGTAGTAAAAAGGGTGTTTCTTTGTTATGGATGGCCGTGATCGCATCGGTGTTGGCGGCAACAGGCGCTTTTGCAGTGGACTTGGGACGTTTATGGCTGGCTCGTAATGAACTGCAGAATGTGGCTGATGCTGCTGCCTTGGCTGGGGCTTCCGCGTTGGGAAGCACGCATAACGAAGTGCGTGCACGCGCGCGTGATGTAGCCTGTGAAAATAGCGCAGGCGGAGAATCCATTCAGCTGAACGCAGCCGAAATAGAACCGGGGAACTGGGACGCGGATACCAAGGCATTTACGCCTTTGGATATACTCAGTGGTACAGGCGGAAATGCTGTGCGGGTGACTGCTTCCAGAACTTGTGATTCCAACGGTCCGATCGGATTATGCTTTGGACGGTTATTAGGAGAAGATCAGGTAGAGCTTACTGCGTGCGCTATTGCGGTGGGAGAACCCAGCGCGGATAGTACGACAGGTAACGCGCCTCAGAGCGTAAATACGACCACGACTTCGGGGAATTCCGGGTTGAGTCAGATGATGATGATGGACCCATTTGCTATGTTTGTGTTCGACACTTCCGACTCAATGGTGAGTAACAAAGAAGACTGCCGCGAACTTTCTCAGAAGATGTTGACTTGGGCAGACTGTTTTCTCGCTGATATTACCACTAAGGTAGGTTTGGTGGAGTTTGGCAGTGAGGCAGAACTCAAGCAGGGTTTGAATGCCAACTATGGTGAGATTTCCCGCAGTATCGAAAAAGTCAAGTTTGGCAGCGGGGCGGAAGAAGAAACTCATAATATAGCAGGCGCGCTGGAGGCGGCTCTTTCCGAATTGGAGGCCAATAAGGAAGATGTGCCTATCCGCACAGTTTTTCTGTTTTCCGATGGCCAATACAGCGCGGAAGAGCAGAGTGCCGCTTTAGCTCAGGCAGAGCGGGCAGCGAAATTGGGTTATCCCATCTATAGCTTTGGTGTAGGAAAAGACGTGTCCACAGACAACCTGGAAAAGATAGCTGAGGCAAGCGATGGCCGCTACTACACTGAGGAAGACGCCTTGGCGATGTGCACAGAGAGTATCAATAATTACCAGGTATGGCTGGTCCGTTAAGAAAGTATTTATTGTGGGATTGAGATGTACTCAAGCGAGGGGGCTTTCTTTACTCCTGATGCACAAAGAAGCGGCTATAGCTGAGGGCTTCTGCGGAGCGAGAAGGGAGCGTAAGTTTTTAGGCTGGAGGGGGGACGGATGCTGAAGGTAATTATCGTTTCCGAAAGCGATGAGCTGTGCGCGCTGGTCAAAGGAAAATTAGAAAGTCTGCCGGATTACCAATTCAAGATAGAGATTAGCAGACCGGCTGCGGCATACGAGTTAGCCAGAGAGAATAAGCCGAATATCATTATTCTCGACTTGGCTAAGGGCGGGGAATCCTGGTTGGCAATGGCGGAAACTTTGCTGGCGCAGGATCCGCAAATGGTGCTTTTAGTTGCCGGGAATGAACAGAATCAGCAGTTAGCCTTAAAAGCTATGCGTTCAGGAGCCCGGGACTTTTTATGTCCGCCTTATACGAGCGAAGAGTTGAGCGCGGCTATTTCCAAGGCTGTCCAGCGGGCCGGACTGGGCCCGGAAAAATCCGCGAACGGCCGGAAAGTCATAGTCGTTTTCAGTAATAAAGGCGGGACAGGCGTTACTACTATTGCCTGTAACATAGCTGTAGGGCTTGCCCAGCCGGAAGATTCTTCCGCGGCCTTGGTGGATTTAGTGTTGCAGCATGGCGATGTGTCTTCTTTCCTCAATATTACTCCCCCCTATACTATTATCGATATTGTGAATAACCTGCATCGCGCGGATGCCAATTTTCTTAAGAATTCCTTAACCAAACACTCTTCCGGGGTATATTTGTTGACCGAACCCTGTAAACCGGAAGACGCCGATAATATTACCAACGCGCATATTTCTCAGCTTATTTCCAAATTAAGATGGACGTTTGATTATGTGGTGATCGACGGCGGTCATCAATTTGACAGCCGGACTATTTCCGCTTTGGATTTGGCCGATGTTATTTATGTGGTGTTACTTTTAGATCTGCCGACTATTCGCAGCACGTTTAGGTGCCTGGAGGTATTGCGCAGATTAGGATACAGTCAGGAAAAAGTAAAGCTGATTCTTAATCGTTTCGACCCGAACAAAGACGTGATTTCGCTCAGGGAAGTGGAAGATACCCTGGGTTATCCTATATATTGGAAACTGCCCAACGATTTTAATTCGGTAATTACCTCGATTAATCAGGGACAGCCTATATTTGACGCGGCTAAGAAAACGGACCTTGCCGCGAGCTTTTTAAAACTGGTGGACAATATCAGCGGGAGAGTTTCGGTATTCCCTGTAGAAACTAAGGGATGGAGTAAAGAAAAGGTTTTGCAGATGCTTCACGATACTTTAAAAAGGAAAAAAACAGGTGAGGAATAAAAATGTCTTTGAGTGAACGGTTTAAAAAAATAGTGCAATCGGAAGCGGCGCCGGAAAATTCGCAGTCTCTTTCCGCGAAGGTTTCCGCCAAAGTTTCCGGCGACACCGGACAAAAAAACATATACCAGGAAATCAAGTCTTCTATACACCGTATCCTGATTGATGAGCTGGATATAGGTAAATTGGCAAAATTAAACGAGGGGGAGGCGCGCGCCCAGGTACGCACTGTCATCGAAGATATTTTATCCCGCGGGTCATATCCTCTGAATTTAGCCGAGCGCAACCAGATAATTGAGGAGGTCGAAGACGAGACATTCGGCCTGGGGCCATTGGAACCGTTGCTGCATGATCCTACCGTAGATGATATATTAGTCAACAGCCCCAAAAAAGTGTATGTGGAGCGGTTTGGTAAATTGGAGCTTACCGATATTGTGTTTAAAGACGAAGCGCATCTTTTACAGGTAATCGACCGTATTGTTTCTAAAGTTGGCCGCAGAATTGATGAGTCTTCGCCTATGGTGGATGCCCGGCTTGCTGACGGCTCAAGAGTGAATGCCATTATTCATCCGCTGGTTTTAGGGGGACCTGTGCTGTCCATCCGGCGTTTTAAAAAGCGCCCCTTGACCGCGGAAAGTCTATTGAAAACGAAAACATTAAGCGAAGAAATTCTCGCCGTGGTCAAAGCGGCGGTGAAAGCAAAATTAAATATCCTGATTTCTGGAGGGACCGGCAGCGGAAAGACTACACTGCTGAACGTCTTGTCCGGCTTTATTCCTTCTAATGAACGGATTGTTACCATAGAAGACACGGCGGAACTCCAGCTTCAGCAGGAGCATGTGATCAGGCTGGAGGTGCGTCCGGCGAATATAGAGGGCAAGGGGGAAGTGACGCAGCGCGACCTGGTGCGCAATGCTTTGCGTATGCGCCCGGACAGGATAATCATCGGTG
>JAZDEE010000057.1:0-2565 GCA_043809065.1 Candidatus Omnitrophota bacterium
GGCATGGCTGTTTTGGGGGGCGGTGGGAAGCTGGGGGCTGGGCCGGTTCGCCGACCGGCTCAAAAACCAGCGGCTTGTTTTCGCTTTATCGCAGATTATTTTGGCTTTTATTTTACCAGCAGTGGCGCTGGGCGCCCGGAATATCAAGGCAATCTTGGGTATTATGCCGGGTGAGATAATTGGCTTCTTACCGATGATTGGGTTCAGTTTTATTTTGCTTTCTTTGCCTTGTGTCATATTGGGATTTTTGTTCACCCTGGCCTGCCGGATGTATCCGGTTGTGAAAAAAGAATATGGCGCCTCGCGCATAGGCGGGGTGTATTGGACAGAGTCCCTGGGGGCAGTCTGCGGCGGGGGTATCATCAGCTTTTTCTTTATCCGCTATCTCGATGCCTTTTATATAATGCTGGGATTAAGCGGCCTTAATCTGCTTTGCGCGTATCTGTTACAGCGGGGGATAACTGGAGCAAAATCCGCCTTAGCCGCCAAATGGCTGAGTTTAACTTTAATTGCCGGCCTGCTTGTTTTGCTGTTTAGCGGGACCGCCAAACAATGGAAAGAGTCTTCGATTAAACGGCAATGGCGGGGGTTTGAACTTCTGGCGGCCGGGGATTCTATTTACAGCAATCTGGCCGTGGCCAGGCGGGCGGAACAATATTCCTTTTTCAGCAACGGGCTATATTTGTTTACTGTGCCGGATATTGCCGCCAGTGAAGAAGCCGCGCATTTCGCGCTTTTGCAGACGAAGCATCCCCGGCGGATGCTTTTGAACGGCGGAGGGATAGCCGGGATAGCGGACGAGGCGCTTAAATATCCTTTAGACAGGCTGGATTATGTGGAATTGGACGCGCAGATTCTGCGCATGGGTAAGAAGTTTTTACCCGCGGAAAATACCGCTTTCCTGAGCGATCCCCGCGTCCACATCTTGCATCAGGACGGACGCCTATTTATTAAACGCGCGCCCGGACAGAGCGGCTTTGTTCCTTATGATTGTATTATTGTTTATTTAGGTAATCCGTATACAGCCCAGATCAACAGGTTTTATACCAAAGAGTTTTTCGCGGAAGTTAAAAATTGTCTTGCTCCGGACGGTGTGTTTTCCTTTAGCTTGGGCGCGGCGGAAAACTTCCTGAATAAAGAGCAAAAGCAGCTGCTTTCTTCTGTCTACCGAACCTTACGCAGCGTGTTTGGTGAAGTCCGGATTATCCCCGGAGATACCGCCTATTTTTTAGCCGCGGTTTCCAACGGCGTGCTTACCTGCGATGCCCGGGAACTCGAACGCCGTTTAAGCGAACGGCATATTCAGACAAAATTTGTGCGCGAATATTATCTTTTTTCCCAACTCTCGCCGGATAGGATGGCCTATTTAGCAAAAAGTATCCAGGACAAAAAGGCCGGGCTAAATAGTGATTTTCGTCCGGTTTCTTACTATTACGATATGGCGCTCTGGGGCGTTTTATGTTCCCGCTTATCAGGGGGAAACGTTTTGGCCTGGTTTAATGAGCAGAAACTTTGGCTGTTGTTTGGGTTAATTTACTTGTTTATCTTAATGTGGGGATTTTTCCGCCGGAGAATGCCCGGCCAAAAGGCGTCTGCTGCGCTGTTGGCTGTCGCCGCGACGGGTTTTACCGAGCTTGGTTTTCAGGTAATAATCCTTTTGGCCTTTCAGATAATTTACGGGTACGTTTATTATAAATTAGGTGTCCTCTTGAGTTTCTTTATGGCCGGATTAGTGTTGGGCAGCCGGTTAATGACACAGAGATTACGGCGTCCTTTGGATGAGTATGCCTGGTTGATCAAAACACAGACCGCCATAGTTGTTTATCCCTTAATTCTACCTGTGCTCTTTTATGCCTTAAGAGCGGTGAGCGCCGTAAAGTTCATGGGCTGGGCGGGGAGTAATGTAATCTTTCCCGCGCTTCCGGTTATTGCTGGATTTATCGGCGGGATTCAGTTTCCCCTGGTTAGCAAGATTGTGTTAAAAAATACCAGTACGGTCGGGCGGACCGCGGGCAAAACTTATGGTATGGATTTGTTGGGTTCCTGCATCGGCGCGTTAGCAGTCAGCGCCTTTTTGGTGCCTATTTTGGGCATTACGCAGACTTGCCTGGCCGTGGCTTTGTTGAATTTAGTGGTATGGGTAGTGTTGGCAGTAGGGAAGGGTCGGTGACCCTCCCGTTCTATATTTTCTCGATTATGGGAACAGATTGTTATAAAATACCATCCCGCGGTAGAATAATCGTAACACGGTAATCGGTTTTGTTTTCTCTTTAATCTCAGCAGGTTTAATCCGGCATTTTTGTTTATTATTTTTTCACATAACACCCGAAATCAGCGGCTTTGCCGACGCCCGAAAGGGGACGGTAAAATCCGCTCGATTGAGTTGTTAGACGTTAATTAATACCGATTCTATATTACCAATTCTATCGGGATTTTCAATATCATTGTTCCATGTTGCCGGATTATTGATTATATATTCACGGATTCGGGTTAATGATTTATCGTTACGAATGATGTGGTCGTAATAATTGCGTTGCCAAATCTTTCTGCCCGGTACATTTTGAA
>JAZDEE010000058.1:0-3478 GCA_043809065.1 Candidatus Omnitrophota bacterium
TAACCGCACACCGCTAACCGATAACCGCGAATAGGAGATAAATCATGCTGGTAATTGGTGAGCGAATCAATGGGATGTTTAAGAATGTGGGTAGGGCAATAACTGATAAGGATAAAGCAGTTATTCAAAAGTTAGCTAAGGATCAGGTGTCTGGCGGCGCGGATGTGCTGGATGTGAATGTGGGCCCGGCCGCGGCCAATGCGGTGGAGGCGATGAAATGGTTAGTGGAGACCATTCAGGAAGCGGTGAGAGTGCCTTTGGCTTTAGACAGTACAAAATCAGAAGTGATTCAGGCCGGGCTGAAATTGGCCGGGGAAAAGGCAATCATCAACTCTACCACCGCGGATAAAGAGAAACTGGATGTACTGCTTCCTTTGGCTAAGCAGTATAAGGCCGGGATAATCGCCCTGACTATGGGCAAGGCCGGCATCCCGCGGGATAAAGATGAACGCAGCGCTTACGCCGCGGAAATCATTACTGCCTGTATAGACTCCGGGATGGATTTGTCTCAGGTATATCTTGACCCGATAATCTTGCCGGTTAACGTGGCCCAGGCGCAGGCAAAAGAGGTCATCGAGGCAATCAGAGAATTTAAGCTGTTAGCCGACCCTGCTCCGCGGACAGTGGTGGGCTTGAGTAATGTTTCCCAGGGCAGCGCGCAGAGGGTGTTGATTAACCGGACGTTTCTGGTGATGGCGGTTGCCGCGGGATTAGACGCGGCAATAATGGACCCGATGGACAAGGAATTGATGGACGAAATGATTACTGCTGAGCTTCTGCTAAACCGCCATATTTACTGCGATGCTTATTTGGATGCGTATAGGAAAAAATAAATTTGCAAATTTTCTTAAAACAAGGGTGAAGAGGTGATTACCTATGTCCGTAGTTACAAAGAAGATTAAATTGAGTTCCCAGGGTGAAACAGATATAATAGATATTACGAAAAAAGTAATGGAGTGTGTAGATGTCTCCGGGCTTGAGGATGGCATCGCCGTTGTATTTATCTCTGGCTCAACAGGGGGATTAACGACTATAGAGTACGAGCCGGGCGTGCTGGCGGATTTGAAGCAGGCCTTTGAGGTAGTTGCCCCCCGCCAGAGCGAATATCAGCATAACCGCAAATGGCAGGACAACAATGGCTTTTCCCATGTGCGCGCCGCGTTGTTAGGGCCTTCGCTCCCGGTGCCTTTTTCCCGGAAAAAGTTACTGCTGGGTACCTGGCAGCAGATTGTGTTTATCGATTTCGATAACCGTCCGCGCGAGCGGGAAATTATTGTGCAAATTATTGGACAGTAGGGACAGGTTTGTAACCTGTCCTTTATAAAAAATCTATGGTTTATCGAGAAAATGAAAATAATAACCGAACCACTATCCCTTGACGAACTTAACCAAATGGCCGCGGCTATGTTTGGAAACCTGGTAAAAGCTGTGGTGGACATTGACCGGGAGATTATTGCCGTTGATGCTGAACTCCATGCTGATTTGGAAGCCTTACTTTTACAGGAGGGCTCAAAACAGAACAGCCTTTGGGGAATCAACCTTTATCCGGATGTGCAGGGGGATGAATTTATTGAGTTTGATTCTGTGATTAATCTGCGTCCTGCTCAAAACAATAGAAGCCGCGGCGTGGAAGATGAGACAGTGCGCGCCAGGATTACGGCCGTCGTCACCCGGAGTATTCAACGATGAGTTATCAGCATAAAAGTCTTGCCAACGGGCGGTGGAATCAGTTATCCTTTATTGAACAAATGGCCAATATCGGCAGTGAGGTGGAACGCGCGCTGAACTGGCAGGCAAAAGACAACGCTATCTACGCGCGGCAGGCTTTTGAACGCGCTCTTGAGTTGTTCGATTTGACGTTAGACGCGCAGAGAACTTTTCCCCGGCTGAAAGAAGTTGCCCGCCTGCGTGAGGCGCTGGTGGATTATTTTTGGGGAACGAACCAGTTTAAGTCGAACGCGGCGTTGTGGAGGAAATACTTTCTAAGTTTTGCTTATGCCGCGCGCGTGACCCAGAGGAGATAAAAACGATGCAGCCTGTATTACAAGTAGCATTAGATTTTTTGAATTTAAGCCGGGCAATGAAGGCTGCCGAAGAGGCGCTGGATGGTGGCGTGGACTGGCTGGAGGCAGGCACGCCGCTTATCAAGAGTGAAGGGTTAGATGCGATAAGAGAGCTGCGCAAAAGGTTTCCCCAGGCCGTTGTTGTCGCCGATATGAAGATAATGGATGTCGGCAGGATGGAGACCGAGGCCGCGGCCAAAGCCGGCGCGAATATAGTTTGTGTTTTGGCTTGCGCCTCGGACAGCACGATCCGGGAATGTATCGAGGCCGGCAGGAATTATGGCGCTAAGGTGATGGTGGATTTAATTGAAATTAAAGCGGAGCAGCTGCCGCAAAGGGCGCAGGAAGCGGAGCGGCTGGGCGCCGATTATCTCAGCGTCCATTGTCCTATTGATGAACAAATGCAGGGAAAAGACCCGTTTGGGCGGTTGCGCAGTGTCTGTGAAGTGGTAAAAATCCCGGTGGCCTGCGCCGGAGGCATCAATTCCGAAAGCGCGCATCAAGCGTTGTCTGCCGGGGCGCGGATTATCATAGTAGGCGGGGCAATTACCAAGGCCCAAAATCCTGCCGAGGCCGCCCGCGTAATTAAGAAAGCAATGACCTCCGGCAGGAAAATCGCAAGCAAGCTTTTCAAAAGAGTGGATATAAAGGAAGTAGGTAAAATTCTAAAAGAGGTTTCCACTGCCAATCTTTCGGACGCGCTGCATAGAAGCGGCGATATGAAAGGTCTTACGCCGCTCTGGCCGGGAATTAAGATGGCCGGTCCGGCCTTGACTGTGCGTACTTATCCAGGAGACTGGGCGAAGTCTGTTCAGGCCGTGGATGCTGCCGAGGAAGGGCAGGTATTGGTGATAGACTCAGGCGGTGTTGGGCCGGCGGTTTGGGGAGAGCTGGCCACACATGGCGCGCTGCAGCGTAAGATTGCCGGGATTGTCGTAGACGGCGCTGTCCGGGATACCGGGGAGATCCGGAAATTAAAATTCGCCGTGTTTTCCCGTCTTGTCTCGCCTTGTGCCGGCGAGCCCAAAGGATTTGGCGAGATAGGCGTGCCGGTTACCGCCGGCGGGGTAAAAGTGTTTACCGGCGACTGGATCGCCGGAGATGATGACGGGCTGGTCTGTATTCCTAAAGATAAAGTCGTGGAAATTACTAACCGGGCGATGGGTATTCTGGAACAGGAAAACAGGCTGAGAGAAGAAATTGACCGGGGTTCCACCCTGGCCAGAGTAGTAGAACTGTTAAGATGGGAAAAGAAGTAGGGGCGGACCCATGAGACTGTGTCATAATTGTTTTTTATTGTCATTCTCCGCGAAGGCGGAGAATCCAGGATTTTTCTCCGTCGGAAGAATTTCTAAAGATGCCTGGATTGTCCGGTCAAGCCGGACAATGACAGAAAAAAGGCAATTGTGACACAG
>JAZDEE010000059.1:0-5010 GCA_043809065.1 Candidatus Omnitrophota bacterium
GCGGACCTCTGGTTGGCTAAAAAGCTTACAAAAAGCCTCGACGAACTTTTTAAGTGCGTCTACGTTTTTTGTAACCTTTTTATCTCAAAAATCTTAACGCTCTTCATCTGCGTCTAATGCAAAACCCGGGATTATGATAGGGGACTGTTGCAAAATGTCTTTTTTGTCATTGTCCGGGTTAGGGCGGCGAGGTAGTTTTCTATAGGTAACTTTTGCTATAACTATAAGCAAGAATTGGGGTAATAATGCATAAAAATGTTGCGATTATAGTAGGGGCGAAACTATGTTTTCGCCCGATTTAAAATAATAATTAATAATTCCCTATAACTGTTAACGGGCGAGTTTCGCCCCTCCTAAAAAATGAATAAGAAAAATATTGTCCCTACTCCAGTTAAGAATTACATAGACAATGCGCTGCAAAATGATCGGGCATTACGGGAAAATTATGACGCGCTCAAGCAGGATGTTGCCCGAAAATTGGGGGTAAGTATTTCTAAATATACAATCAGCCGCCGGGCCGGAATATTGAATCTCGCAATACCCCGTGGGCGAAAGCGGACACTTTCTATAGAGAAACGGTCTACATCCAATATATATATTGATTGTGCCGGGGCCTTTTTTTTAAAAGGGGCGGAATTGGAGACAAATATTCTGACCACAGTAAATCAACTTTTGGTGACAGAAAATAAATCTTTACGGGCCAGACGCACGCTTAGACTGGCCCGGGACATTAACGCGTATCTTTTGTACTTGCCTTTGGCTGCCGGTGTAAAGGGACATGCTTTTGCCCGGTATGTCCGGCGGGGGATGCCTTTTTTAACCGGCCGGACGAACCGGCCTGCCCCGAAGGAAATTAAGCAATATCTGGAGTTTTTGGATGCGCAAAACTTGTGGCCGGTCATGGTTCAGGAAATAGAGAAAAACTGCGCGGAAGCCGCGTGGATTCGCGTAGAAAATACCCAGGGGGCATTTTTTCTCGATGCCCAGGGACGGACAGTTTGGCCGGCGGCGCCCGCGCCGCCGGCTTTTACCACAACATTAAGTAAAGCCATACGTTATGTAGACAGGGTGTTTATACATCCTGCTGTGCGGCGGGCTTTAGCACTGCAGACGATACCGGGGGATGCCTTTTTGGCCCCGGAGGTGTTTAGCTTAATCCAATGTTTTGAGCAGGGAGAGGCGGCGGGGGCCTGGCGTCTTTCTATATTGGATAATCTGGGGAAACGAATGACCCCGGATAGTATGAGTGATTCTCCAGCAGGCAAAAAATACTTTATTTTTCCTTTGCGAACACCGCAGTTTGCTCAATTCTGTAAAGTGCGTAATGTGCAAGGGTATCAAAAAGTGAAAATCGGGGCCGAAGAAGAAATAGTATCCATAGCTCAGGCGCAGGCAGATCTCTTTAAAAATTCGCAACATACTGATTTTGTTTCGGTTAGGGCAATAATAGTTGAAAGAGAAAGCGAAACGATTGCCTTGGTGACTAATATCCCTTATTCCGCGGAGCGTTATGCCAAAAAGATTGTTGAGCAATATTTTGATTGCCGGCCGTTGGCAGGCAGCAAGATTAAAACTTATGATAATATTAGGGAAGAGGCGGCAAACATGATAAATTGGAAGCAGCCGGCATATTTATTGCCTTTACTGGAAGCAGAAACAAAAGACCTGGAGGAAAAGAGAAACTACCCCTGCTTTCATTACTTTTTCCCCTTGCTTTTAGAATGTTTGCATTGTTACGCGCAGTCCCATTTTTTCCCGTTGGAAGACGAAAAGCGGTCTTTAGACAACGCTGCTGAGAAAATCTACAGGCAGGGCGGGTATATGAAATTAAAACACGGGAGAGAGGAAGTATATCTTTACTCCTTCCAGGACAACAAATTGCAGCAAACCGTGGGAACCGCCTGCCGTAACTTTAATCAGTCAGGAATCGAGCTCTCTTCGCAAAATACATTACGTCTTTTTACGGGAAAAAATCTGTAGGGGGGTCTGTGACCATCCCGAGACAAAATTTGATCCGGATTTAAAATACAAAAAATTCTAAAGATATGAAAAGCTTTTGTTAAGCATTGCAAAAGTTAGTTTTTTCCCTTGTTGACAGCGGGGATATATGATATACTTATATTGCGTTTGGAGATGAAGAAGGGGATGCAAGGGGCAATCAAGCGTTATAGTAAATTTCTTTAATTAACGAAAAGCCGGGCTGCCGAAAGTAAACTCCGTAGAAGAAGGCGACTTACTAATTGGGGTAAAAAATAGGGAGTACGGTTTTTTTTATGGGGCTTTCTTTAGCGCTTTTATAAAGTGGTTACAAAGGATTTGTGAAGATAAATTTATAGTTAAGGAAAAATAAAAACGGGAACCTAAATCAGGAAGGTGGAGAAGATGAAAAAAAACAGAAAAGGACAGAGCACATTGGAATATGTGATTATCTGGACGGCTGTAGTGGCCGCGATTTTGATTGCCGCTAAGACAGCGTTGCAACCGGCGGTTACCGGCGCTGTAACTTCGGCATCCGGCAAGATTACCACCGAGGTAGGAAGGTTAACTACCGGGTTAGGGACCTGGTGATTTTTCATAATTTAATTTTGTAGGGGGCAGGCCTGCCTGCCCCGACAAAGGAGGCTTATCAGGATGTATAAATGGCTGTACACTAAGAAGGGACAATCTACCGGTGAATACGCGTTGATCTTTGCCATTGTTTTAGGCGCGGCAATAGCGATGCAGACTTATGTAAAAAGAGAGCTGCAGGGAAGAATGAAAGACGGCACTGATTATATGGCTAGAGAGACCGCGGTTACCGGAGGTTTTGCTCTTTCCCCAGTTCCTCAATACGAACCTTACTACTATGTGTCCGACTACACAACGGAGAGAAACAGAAATGAGCAGGAAGATTATCAAACAGGCGGCGCGTATAGCAATGTTCTCACGGGGGAACTAACTACCCGGCAAGCCGGAGGTTTTACCGGATATAATGCTCCACTGGATCAAGGGATTACAGGGGGCAATTAATTCGAATATTGTTAAGGCGTTGCTAAAAATGAAAGACTTATTTAGAAATAAAAAAGCGCAGAGCACGCTGGAATATGTAATTATCTGGACGGCTATTGTGGTGGCGATTTTGGTGGCGGCAAAGACCGCGTTCCAACCGGCAATAGAGTTGAGTATCCAGAGTACGTCGGATAAATTAGTTAAAGATGTGGAGAAATTAACAGCCGGGGGCAGATTTTAATTGTAGGGGGCAGGCCTGCCTGCCCCGATAATTTAACTATTTGAGACAAAAAAGGAGGAAGCACGGATGTATAAGTGGTTGTACACTAAAAAAGGACAATCTACCGGTGAATATGCGCTGATTTTCGCCATTGTTTTAGGCGCAGCAGTAGCAATGCAGACTTATATCAAAAGAGGCCTGCAATCCAGAATTAAATCCGGAGCGGATTTGATGACCATACATACCGGCGCGTTAGGGATGACCAGCCAGTATGAACCGGAATATTATCGTTCCGAATACAACACAGCGCGGACAAGTGATGTTACGGATGGATATTATGAGGGAAGAAGCGTAGTCACCACTAATCCGGATACTACTACCCGTGAGGGGTATACCGCGTATGAAAATCCGGCAGGCGCGCTGCCGGGCTTTTAAAGCTGAAAAGCGGTAATTCCCGGGAGAAAGAGCTTCTCCGGGAAATAGGGTGGCGGGCTTTGCCTGCCCTGATAATTTAATAGAGAAATAGGAGGAAGGATAGATGCGCAGGATGAAACGCAGAGGACAAAATACATTGGAATACGTGTTGTTGGTTACCGCGGTAGTAGGCGCGTTTCTGGCTATCCAGTATTATCTTAACCGCGGCTTACAGGGCCGGATGCGGGATGCCGCTGATAATATCGGCAGTCAGTTTGATGCCCGCGTAGGCAGCACTAATTACACCACAGAAAGACATAGCACGGTGCGGGAGATAAATACGCAGGGCGCGACAGTATCCGCGCTGGTATCACCAGAGGTAACTACAAGAAGAGGGTCGGAAACTATACCGGTGCCGGTAGCCGGGACAATGCCATAAAGATATGATCAACGTGTGGGGCGCGGTGACATAAATTGTAGTAATCCGTTTAGTCCGTTATTACCGTTTAGACCGTTAGTCCGTTGTTCGTTTAGTTGTAGGGCCCGTTCCCCGAACGGGCCGAAAGACTTCGGCATTACGGAAAAGAAAATAAGGAGGAGCAGTATAAATGCGCAGGATGAAACGCAGAGGACAAAATACATTGGAATATGTGTTGTTGATTACCGCGGTAGTAGGCGCGTTTCTGGCTATCCAGTATTATCTTAACCGCGGCCTGCAGGGCCGGGTGCGCGATGCCGCGGATAATTTGGGCAGTCAATTTGATGCCCGTGCCGCCAGCAGTGAGTATAAGACTCACCGGGAAAGCCTGGTGAATGAAACGAATCTGGAGGGGATTACCCGTTCTCAGTTGGCTGGCCCGGAAACAACACTTAGGACAGGTTCAGAAACTGTTACAGCTCCGATATTTCATTAATATAATAGATAGCTATCTATTGATTTTAATTATCGGGGCAGCAGGCCTGCCCCCTACAGGATATTGAGATGAAGCGGATTAGAATTCAAAAAGGACAGAGTGTAGTAGAATATTTAGTCTTTTTTTCCGTCATTGCCGTATTGACGCTGTTAAGCGTGTGCGTTGTTTATCCCCAGGTGAAAGAATCCGGGGAGAATGCTTTTCAGCAAGCGGTAGATGTAATATTGGGAGCGAATTAGCAGATGATGAAACTGAATCGGCGGGCTCAGAGTACATTGGAATACGCGGTGTTGATTGCTATTGTGGCCGCGGCCTGCGGGGCAATGACTGTATATGTGTATCGCGCGGTACAGGCGAATCTGAAAAATATGGAAGAAAGGGTAAATTATGCCGAGGAGCGCTGATTTATTTAATATTTATTTTTATATTAAGGGGGATAATAAGGGTGCTTCTATGCCGGGTAGAAAAGAAAAA
>JAZDEE010000060.1:0-3069 GCA_043809065.1 Candidatus Omnitrophota bacterium
GACCTCGCCGTTTTGCGCGGACAGGCCTCCCGCGTAGCCAACCAATTCGGCCTGCGCGGACGGCCGGCCCTGCGCGTCCATCCCTTGATAAGTATAATTATCCAGTTTGGCGCCCTGCAGGTTTCCTATTACGCCCTGCCCGCCGTCGGAATGAAACTTTAAATTGCCCTCCGGAGTAAAAGTCAGCTTGCCCAGACCTTCATAAGGCGCGTATTTGACCTGGCGCGCCTGCGGGCTATTGCCTATGCCGGTAATATGCTCGCCGGTCTGCATGCGCACGTCGTCCCAGGGCCCCGGCTGGACACTGCTGTCCATAATACGCACCTGGTTGGAGGTTCCCTCACTGCGGTATAATTCGACGTTATCCCCGCCAGTGGAGCGCATCCCGTAACCGCAGTCCTGATTGGCCGACACATAGTTTTTAAAATCCCGCACGCCTTCCTTCTCGCCGGTCTCGCCCTGCCGCGGCCAGCTTTCGGTAATCGCGGCATTGATATTTTTAGAGGCGCTGAGCAGGACAGGCGCGTTCCCGATAGTGGCAAAACCCCAGGCCGTGTTTTGCTGCGTGTCAAAGGCCAACTGGCCGTTCTCAATATTCACCGCGCCGGACTGCCATGTCCGTTTGCCGTCAAGTTGAGCCACAGTCTGACTATTGACAGTAAAACGGTGGTCCGGGGTCAACTGTGTCCCGGCGCCGTTAGGAGTAATGGGGAAGAACAAATCCACGCCCTGGCCGGCAAACTGCCGTCCATCAATCTGGAACATCTCCTTTTTCTGGTCGAATTTAAAGGAGTTATTCAGCGGATAGATAAAGGCATCGCTGCGCCCCAGATATGCCCCCAAAACATACTGCGCGGACTGCGCCTGAGAAACGGCGCGCATATCATTTTTATCCAGCCCTAACGCCTGGATGTTATAGCCAACCATCCCGCCGTAAGAAGGGGTAAACGCCTTGGCATAATTTACGTCCGGATTATTGTAATGCAACCCGCCCCGCACATCCAGCGCCTGATTAGCGGACTGTGCCCCGGTGCGGGCCACGGAATAAACATCCTTGAATTTTACAGGGGTAACATTATTCTCCAGCCCCTGCATATACATCTCGCCCGACTGAATGCTTTGGGAGAAATCGGGATTGTTCAGTGAAGATATACATCCCATTTGCGCGTCCCATCCAGGCTGCTGCTGAAAATAATTGTCCATTTCCCCGACGCCCGTGTAGGTGCCCCAGATATAATCTCCGGTAGTATCTATCCCCACCGGGATATTCACCCCGCCAAAGGCATTAGGCACGCCGGTAACCGGATTCATCTGAGAGAGCTGCTGCATCCTTTGCAGGGAAGCGCCGTAATCCGTATATTGATAGGCGGTCAAAGAACTCTGGCCGATACTCCTGTTGTCAAAGGCATAAACGCCGGAAGAATGGAACAACGCCCCTAACTGTTCAATAAACTTCTCCCGCGGGGATTCAAACATCAGCTTGAGATCATCGGCATAGCGCGGGCCCACCGCCCAGACAATATCCTGATGCAAAAAGGCTCCGACAAGGACACAGGCAATAATCTTCAGCCATTTTTTATTGTGCGGGTCAAACCATAAGCTAAGATCGGCTTGCGCGGACAAAGCTCCGCCCTGCCGCCCTGTGCCTCTGCCTTTAACCTCTTTGCTGAGGTCTTTGCTATTTAGTTGTGCGTCAGTCTTGTCTTTATCCATAATTTTCAGCTTCAACCCGGAAACCCGGGTTGGGTTAACGGTTTCGCGGTTATCTCACTAACCATTTAAACACACTAATCAACGTTCCCTCGTTGTTTCTATTCTCTAAAAACGTCTTGTTGGTTAAATCCACGCTGATACTTCCCTGCAACAACTACCTCATAAAAGCCGGGTAAGCCGGCGGGGTAGAAGGCGGGCCAAGAGATGTCGGCATTTCATAACTTATGACATTACCGTTTATTACCCTCATTCTTTCAGAAACCGGCAGCGCTTTACTGCTATTATCGTCCGGAGTAAACAACGGCCAGGATGTCCCCTGTATTGCCCCCGGACGTTCCGTTATTGCCGGGTTCATCGCTTGCGGAACAGGTTTATTGTTCATCTCTGTCCTTGTCTGATGCCAGACATCCCCGTCTTCCTGAATATTTGCCCGGTACTGCAGGGCAATCACCGCCCACTCATCATAAATATCGTATTTGTCATCATATAGTTTCTGCTGCCACTGTTTTTCGGATAGCTGCGGGGCACGCGTATATGTATGAGTATTTGAGTCCGCGTTCAAAGGATTAATTTTCCCCTCCAATTCCTTTACCGCTTTATTAATTTCCTCGCCGCTGCCAAAATAGTTATATACCTCTATGGTAGTTCCCCGGGCCAACTCACCCTCAGTCACATACTTAGGCTCTGTCTCCGGATTTTGTGTATAACGGGTGTAATTCCGCCCTCTCGGAGTAGTAACAATAGGAAGTTCCGCCCCTGCCGTCAAAGAATTGGACGCGGCCTCAGGCGCATCACGCTCGAGCTGAAACCCAGATGCAGGCTGCGGCATAACCACAGGCGCCGCAATAGGTTTTGTCACCGGCTTCTGTTCCATTTTGGGCAAAGCGGGAAATGTGTAATCAAACGGGCGGTTGACGTCCAACATCTCGAGGGTCTCTTTATTCAAAGGATATTGTATGCCGGTGATAGTATTTTCCACCTTCATCTCACTGGTTTTGCCGGCGCTGCCTAACTTTTCATCCTTAATACCAATACCCCAGCCGGGAAAACGAATCCCGCCTTCAGCCGCGTTAAAGTAGGCCGGATAGGCCGCTTCTTTAATCCAGCGGTTCAGTCCCCTGACGGCCTCCCAGTTCTTTTCCTTGGCCAACTGGTCATATAGATTTTGGTTTACCCGCCCGATGGTCGGCTGGAAGGCATCTACTGTTTTAACCAAAGTATACGCCCCCGCTTCCATATTCCTTACCGTATGATATTTAGCTAACCCGCCGGTAGGACTACTTATCGCGCTGCCGGCCGCCTCAAAAAAGGAATTGGGGATGGAACGGGCTATGGTCATCCGGCGGAAATCCTCCC
>JAZDEE010000061.1:0-5928 GCA_043809065.1 Candidatus Omnitrophota bacterium
CATTAAGACAGTATTCCCGTCTATCCCGCCGCCGGTGGTTTCCGCATAGGCAGAGGAAATAAAATGGAAACCGGATAAATGAATGTTTTTTACACTCACGCCTTCTATCGGCACGATGCTGCTGGGGAACCTTACCCGCAACAGTATTGAGCAAATGTTCTGAAATGTTTTATTCATTGTTAAGTAGGGGCGAAACTATGTTTTCGCCCGTTACAATATCATCATTATTATTTGTATTGTTTTGAATCGGGCGACTACTAAAAAGGAAATTCCTATGTAAACGAGTTAAACGAGCAACGGATAAATGGATGTTCGGGCGGACGCGAGGCCCGCCCCTGCTAATTATTCCTTTTCACACATAATTACCGTGGCAAAGGCCGGGCGGGAATCTGCCGGGGCGGAATTGCCGCTGAGCGCCGCGGAATCGCTGTATTCGGTATAAATCGTATCGCTAATCCCCATTGTAGTTGACGACGACTTGGAAGCGGCAATCTTGTTTATACTGCTGTCCGAATTGTAATACTCATTCTTCACCGTATGCCGGTGGCTGGGAATAAGGTATGTCCCCCCGGCATGCGTATGGGTATTACTGCCTCCGGCTGAGGGATTATAGGAAGCGCCGCCCACTAAAAACTGCCCGTCCAGCTCGCTCACCCGCGTATAACCGGTAGGACAACTGTCCCCCCGCCAAAGGATAATCCCTCCTTTGGGCACTCCGGCCGCGCCGGCAACGCTGTCCGCCACCTTCGCCCGGTAGGCGTAACCAACCGAGGTAATCCGCTGGCGCGGGTCCATCTCCCCGTCATTACCCACCTCTATGGATAACCAGTAGGGCTCATCAAAAGCCAAATCCAGCGGCGCCACACTGCCTAACAGCACAGTAAAGATGCCGTTGGCAACTTCTACCTGCTGCTGCGTTTCACTCCAGAGCAGCGTCCCGGCACTGGCGGCGTTATATAAACGCAAGGTGATGTTATACTTGCCGTTTAACGGCGCGGCGTTGGTCCCAGTTAATTTGCCCTGGTAGCGAATCATCTCCGGCACTCCGGCCTCAATAGGCGCGGTAAGTATCATCCCCAAAAATACCCAGGCGATTATCCTGTTCATTTTGTCTGCCTCCTCTGTCATTTGCTATTTTTTTATTCTCCAATTACGCTTCCGCTTTGATATTCAAAGGTGACCGGCGGCAGGGAACTGGCGCCATCCCGGCCATAGGTGGTTACCGCGCTCAACAGCGACCGGCTGGTCTGCGCGCTATAAATATATTGGATAACGTATTTACGGACACGATCTCCCTGGGTGCTGATGTCAATAGTGGAAAGCCGTTTAGCCGTGCTTACCTCAAAGGCACTGCGATAACTGGATAAGACGTCGTTCCTGTTTTCATAGATGAAATTAACGGAATGGATAGGCGCCGGGCCCGGCTCTTTACCTGTATAAAGAATCTGCTCCGGATAAACTTCGTTTCCGTCATGTACGTAGCTGAGGCTCATATAATTCCCATGGATGTCGGTTACTTTATCCAGACCCCATTTAAATATATACCCGTTGTCGGCCTGACGCGAATCCGGGCTTGTCCCAAACAAATACACACTGCCGGTTTGATCCCGCACCTGCCAGCTTGTGCCGTTAAAGGAGAATTTCATAAACGCGCCTTCCTGTTTGGCGCGGTATTCACCGCTGCCGATAGACACCAGTTCCATGGCCGCTCCCCCGACGTTTGCCGTAAAACTATCGCTGGAATCATACCTGGGCACACCGCGTTTGGTGTTTCTTTGAATCGCGCCTAATTCCAGACTCCAGCCTACCCCGCAGATGCCGTTAGGGTTACTGCTGGAATAACGCAGGGCAATGGCCGGCTGGATGCCTTTTCTCCCGGGCGGCACGGTAATGGGGACGTTGACTACGGCTGCGCCGGTCATCAGGTCGGTTTGGTATGATTGGGATAATGAGGGGGTTAAGGGCACAGATGCCTCTTCGGCATAACCATCCGCGAAAGGGAGAACGAGGAAGAATAGAATTATTAGGATTTTATTCATCGTCAAAAACTGCACTTACACTGCTAATCCGGCAGCAGGGGCGGGCAGAACAGGCAAAACTTAATCTCCTGCCCGGATATTCCGCCGGAGTTATTACGTACTTCTACTTTAATAATATGCACACCGGGCGTTTCGCCGGCAATGGCCCAGACAAACTCCGGGCTGCCTCCCCAGGCGCTTTTTACCGTCCCGTCCACGGTATATTGGTACAGCAGGGAATCCCCGCCGCCATCCCCGGCGCTGGTCAAAAAGGTTACCGGGCCCTGGTTGGTAAACCGCGTGCTCCCCCCCGACGGATAGAGCCCGTTAATCTGCGGAGGACTTTGCCCGCCGCCTCCTGGCTGAGCGGACACGCTGGTTTCGGCAATCTGCGTAACTACAGGGGCAGGGGCTACTGACGCAGGAGCAGGCGCGGTTGTGTCCAGCGTAATTATGGCATAAACAGCCTTGCTTGCTAATCCCGCCTGGCTGCGCGCGGTAATCACCAGGGTATTCTCCCCTTCCTCAAGCGCTTGCTCATATTGCCAGGTGGTCTCGTGGTTTAATGGCACTACGGCAAATCCATTGATATAAATACCCGTATCCTCGTCTTTACTGCCGGTCAGGGTTTGCGTAGTAACATTAGTAGGAGTAATCAGGGGATTAAGCACGGGGGGATGGGGAACAACGCCGTATTCCAGCGGTTGGGTATCTATAGAAAAGTTAGCGCTCTGGGCTTTCCCGGAAAAAAACGAACCAATCCGCGCATTTCTTAAAGAAAAACTCAGCGACTGCGCCGGCCCGCCGGAGCTTTCTATCCCGGCCGCGCTCAGAGTATATTGCGCGCTGGTATACGAAGCCGCGGATATTCCCGGCACAGTTATAAGAAAAAAGAGTATCAGAAGCAATAAACGCCCTCTATTCATCTTTATCTCTTACTCCTCTGCTGTCAACGCGTAAGGGGCGCTGGTGAGTTTAAACCGCGGAGTCATCTCCCCATCGTTTCCTACCTCGACGCCCAGCCAATACTGCTGGTCAAAGGCTATATCCAGGACCGTCACACTGCCTAACTCCACGTCCACTCTGCCGCCCTCTACGGCAACATCGGACTGGGTTTCTTCCCACAGCGGGACGCCTCCTGAGGCTGTATCGTATAACCGGAAGGTCAAGGTATAGTCCCCGGTTAAAGGAGTCTTATCGGCATCACCCAAAGCCGCCTGAAAATGGATCAGCCGCGGCACAGTGACTTTCTCCGCGGCCTCTAATTCTTTAATGCCCGGGGCATTGTTTAACGGCATACTGCCGATGTTCAGCTTAACATAACGCGCCTTTTGAGTGATAACGTTCGTCTGCCCGCCCGGCTGATATAAACCAGGCACATTAGTCAGCGCGCTGTTCCATACTACACCGTCAGTTGAGGTCAGAATATCATACGTCTGCGGTGTATTATCCTGCGCGCTCCAGAGGATAGTTATTTCCTTAATCTGCCGGACATCCCCGGCATCGCCTTCCACCCACCAGCCAGCGGCTCCGCTATCACCTAACCAATACGTCGAGGTATCCTTATCCACGGCCATCCCCGCCGCGTATTGTTCACTATCAGCAGTGGAAGACGCCGACACGCTAAGACTAAGCGCTTTATCTTTAGCCAGGGCAGGATAACAGAAAATGCCGCTTAACATAACTATTATCACCGGCATGATTCTTTTCATTGCGATTCCCTCCTTAATATATCTTTCCTAATATATTTATTATTGAGCTTGTTAACAACTTTAATAATTTTTGAACCCGGAATTTGGGACAGGATTTTGATAATGGAATAACTCTTATATAATCCCCCCTGAAATGCAGCATCAATTCACTATGTTTAGTATATTTATCATATTAAAATATAATTTGTCAAGCAATTTTTCTAGTTCTTTCCGGAAAATTTTTTCAACAAATACTTATATAGGGCATCGGCCATTATTGCGTGCCCTTTTGCATTGGGATGCGGGTCACCCGGCATCGCCCATATTTCACAGGCCCGCACATCTTTTAAACTGTCATAAAAGTCCAGAAAAGAGAACCCGAGTTCCGACGCTTTTTTTCTGACAAACTCATGAATATTTTTAAAAGGATAATTTTGCAAGTTATGCATATCGGGTATCATTGCGACCAGCACATCAACATTATTTTCCTTACTGTAAAGCATTAACTTACGCATAGACTGCCGGCATTGCTGCCAGCCCGCGTAATCCTCGGAATATAACCTTTCATAATAGGCGGAAAGTTCCTCTTTAACTCCCATACGCCTGCTTACCTGCTGGCATTTAGACCATAATAAAACGGCTGTTTGAGAGTTTTTTAAAAAGAAATTCCCTGATTTCACCTGCTGGATTTCCGGGTCATTCAAAAAATAAGAAAGAATCACCATATCCGGGTCGAAAGGCAGACATTTTTCAAAAAAAGACTCAATCTCCCTAACAGTATTATAATTCGGCACGGCCGCGTTAATCAGCTCTACCCTTTTGCCTGTTCTTTCTTCTAAATATTTTTCCACCAGACTGACATAAGTCTTATCTTCGCTAACCCCCCAGCCAAAGGTTATCGAACTGCCCAACACTATTATTCTATACACATCTTTGGGCTTAGGAATTAAATATTCCTTGTCTCTGAACCCGGCAGAATTTATGCTGATCTCCGTATTTTGCAGCCGTCCCCTTTTTAAGGGCACCTGTTCCACGCCTAGATTAGGATTTGCCGCTCTCCTTTTAAATAATTTGCCATATTTCCACATCTCTATTTCATAGTTTCTGCCGTTCAAATTATAGAGCCTCAAAATCCCTTCAAAGAAAAAAAGCAACAGCACAACGCCAAGAACAAATAATACTGTTTTTTTTAGTTTAGAATTCAAAGTAGATGAAGTCATTTCCGCCCACTCCAAACAAAGTTATTGATAAAACAGCTCCAATTACAAATGCGGTTTTGAACACCAAGGGAAATTTGATGAAATTCTGTTTCAAACTAAACCGGCGTTCAAATACCTGCAGTACCAAAAGCGGAAGCGAAAAAAACACCAGGCTCAATACATTAGGTAAACTTACTACCCCAAATTTGTGTATCCTAAAAGCAGAACATAAAACATTCCACGCCGAATAAATATTCTCCGCCCTAAAAAATATCCATCCTATGCAGACTAAATGGAAAGTAAATAAAATCGCTATTATTTTGGGAATCTTTATATTTATATATTTATTGTAAATCTTATTTAACACCAGAATAAATCCGTGATACAGCCCCCAAGCCACAAAAGTGTAATTTGCTCCATGCCATAGTCCCGCGATGGCCATGGTCGCCAATAAATTCGCATAACACCTTAATTCTTGAACTCTCGAACCGCCCATAGGGATAAAAACATAATCCCTGAACCAATTGGATAAAGTAATATGCCAATGCCTCCAGAAAGATTCAATACTTCGCGCAAGGTATGGCTGTCTAAAATTCAGAGGGATATCGAACCCTAACATTTTCGCCGCTCCTATGGCAATATCGCAATAGCCGCTAAAATCGCAGTAGATCTGGAAAGCAAAGGCATATACGGCAATCCAGGTATTAATAAACGTATTCAGCGGATGGGAAAAATATTCGTTTACCAAAGGAGCAAGATTATCGGCGATTACAACCTTCTTGATCAGTCCCCACAGAATAAGATACCCGCCCATCTCAAAACTTTTACTGTTGAATATCTTTTTTACGGTTATCTGCGGCAAAAATTCCCTGGCCCTGATTATTGGCCCGGCAACAAGCTGCGGGAAAAAACTGATAAAAAAAGTGAAATTAACCGGATTTCTCTCCGCGCGAAGGCCCCTGTAGACATCTATATCATAGGCCATGGCCTGAAAAGTAAAAAAAGAAATGCCCAAAGGCA
>JAZDEE010000062.1:0-4512 GCA_043809065.1 Candidatus Omnitrophota bacterium
CTTCCAGCGCAACTTTGGCTTTAAATGCCGGTTCAAACTTTTTACGCATCATCACCAGACCTCCTTTTGAGGCTCTTATTATACTCCTTTTTCCACCTTAACTCAGCCTCAAAAGTGGTCTAGTTTTTCCCGACCATTATAGGGAACAAGCTGTCATCTGCTAAAAAATCACCTTTTCTACGTGGATACGGCTGTAATATTGATTTTATTTTCTTTACCATATTTTGATTATATCAATTCTTTTAGCTCATTTCAATGGTTTTCACTACTGCCCAAAATTAGCGCTTGAATTACGGGCTTCAAAACTCAATGGGTTAAATACGGCCCGGCCAATTTCAGCAGGCCGTAATCCGGTTGAATCCAGCCGGTATGCAGACCATATTGCTCCATTAAATCCTGAGCGGACTGATATTCCTGTTTAGTAATCCTCCGGGACAATTTCTTTATCTCCTTTGCCTTGTAAAACGGAAAATACTGGCTCATCAGGCTGACGGCGACTTCTTTGCTAATTTCGGACGATAAGAACTTAAACACCGCTTCACTGCCGCTGATATCCTGAGGCAGGATCAGATGCCGGATAATCAGCCCTTTTTGGGCAATGTCCGCGCTGTCTGTTTTAAGCAGGCCTACCTGCCGATACATCTCTTGGACAGCCTGTTTGGCAATGGTGAAATAATCGTTGACCAAAGAGTACTTTTGGCCTATCGCGTCACTGCCGTAACGCAAATCCGCCAGGTATATATCTACAATGCCGGCCAATTCCCGCAGTGTCTCTGTCTTTTCATAACTGGAGGTGTTATAGCAAATAGGCAGGGCCAGCCCTTTTTCCCGGGCAATATTTATGGCTTCCACTACCCCCACAACCTGCGGCGTGGGGGTAACCAGATTGATATTGTGCGCGCCCTCAGCCTGCAGGTCCAACATCATCCGGGCAAGCTCTTCGGCAGTAACAAATCTTCCCGCCCCTTCCTGGCTGAACTGATAATTCTGGCAGTAAACACAGCTAAGATTACAATAGGAGAAAAATATCGTGCCGGAACCCCTCGTGCCGGAGATAGGCGGCTCCTCCCCAAAATGCAGCTGGGCAGTATGCACCTTCAGGCGCTGGTCTAAACGGCAGCGGCCGGCATTGCTTTCCAGCCGGTTTACCCGGCAACGGTGCGGGCATATCTGACAGTTTTTCAGTAAGTCGTTAGTCAACATTGTCCTCCTCTGAGCGGCATAGCGCTTAGGGCAAAGAGCAAAGGGCGTAGAGCTTAGAGTTACTACTATTTGCTATCTGCTATTTGCGGCCCGTTCGGGGAACGGGCCCTACACTACGCTCTTTGCCCTACGCCCTACGCTCTATGCCGTACTGGCCGTCCACACTTCCAACTTTTGCCAGGGATGATAGGATTCTTTGACCCGGCGCAGATTTCCCGGGCCGGTCTCGCCGGACAAACCAGAATCGCTCAAGGCGTTGATATATTCGGTCTGCGTCAGGCCGCGGGCCAATTCCCGGAACAGAAACTGAGGCAGACCTTTCCTGGTTAAGTCGGCCGTCTCGAATAAATTGACAAATACCCGCGTATCCAAAGAAAACCCCAGGGTATATCCCTGGATTGCTCCGTCAATTTCTATGACCAACCCCTCTATACCTAAGCTGTGCACATTGCTCAGGGCAATCTTTTGGGCGAAGTAGCTGTCCTCAATTAAAGCGCGAAAATAATCGTCATCTTTTCCGCTCAGTTTCTGCCGCGCCCATTGGCGGTAAAGTTTTAAACAGCCGCGGATATCCTCTTCTTGCAGAGTCCTTGTTTTAACCGGATAATTTTTCAGAAAATTGTTTACTAAGGCCCGCTTGGATTTAAACTCGTTCCCTTTTAAGCCAGCGAGCTTTTCCCGGCTGTAAATATATTCCGGCGCTCCCGCTTTAACATCAAATCCAAGCTGTGCCAGTTCCCCGGCTAATCCCGCCGGGACATTTTCTATCCGGGAGGCGGGATTGCCCTGCCCATTCAGACCATCCAAAATCCGCAAGGATTCCTCTATTGCTTCCTGGCCTTTGGGCGGCAGAAAAATAAAATAATCCTCTTCATTGCCGGCAAAGACACATAGTTCACCACCAATCCTCTTCCACAGTATATTCAGGAGCGGCTGCCAGATATAAATCGAGGTAAAGGCAAAGGCGGATAAGAAAACAGCCCGGCTAAGAAAATACTCGTCGAACCAACCTTTGTCTTGTAAAGACAACTTACGTAAACCTAACGCGGGGAAACATAATTGCCGGCTCAAATTTTCTAACTTTCCGATGACGATGGTATCTTCCTGAAAATCGCTGATAAAATTCCGGTTTTCTTTTACCCTCCCGGCCATCAGCGGGCTGTCCAGCGCCTTTAACAAAGATTCTCCATAACTTTTAAATTCCTGGGTATTAAACTTATCCTGGCAATAGGGGCATTTCGTATCCAGGACAAGGACAATCGATTGATAGTCTTGGGCATAGGTAATCATAAAAGGATAAAGCCGGCAGTCATAAGGCCTGTGGGAATAAATGCGGCACTTATTTTCCTGCGGAACGAAAAACCGGCAGATATAACAATCTTTGTGCGTAACAGGCAGCGGTTTAAAATCCAAAGCGCTGCCGGCCGCGGTAAAGTCTCCCTCTTCGGGATGAATATTTTTTATCTCTTCGGGGAAAAAATAAGGGACATAGATAGTAGCCGGAGAAAGATACCGGCAACAGACCTCACACTTAAGGCAGACTTGAGGAGGAACGATTTGCGGCAACTGGACGGTAAACATTTAGTTTCTCCGCCGGCGTTTATTCTTCCCGGACGCCCGAGCGCCGAAAAGCTGCGCCGCTAAATGTACTGCCCCCAAGAGACGCAAGGCCTGATATACCAACTTTCTTTTGGCCGGCTGGTAATATTGGATCAGCGCCCGCTGCATTTTCCGTTCCCTGAATGTTTTCGGCACATAAACCTCTTTAGAGGTCCAGGGGTCGCGCCCGGTCCAATAAATGCCGGCGGAAAGGGTCATCGGGGAAGGGATGAAATCCTGAATCTGCTGGGGACGAATCTTCTTCTGTGCCAGATAAACAGCTAACTGCAGGGTTTCCCGCAGGGTCGAGCCCGGATGCGCGGAAAGAAAATAATTGATCAGATAATAATCTTTTTTCAGCCGGCGCACTGTAGTCTGAAACTTACGCGCGAATGTTTCATATACAGAAAACGCCGGCTTATTCATTAGGCGTAACACCTTGTCCGAAGAATGCTCCGGGGCAACCTTAAGCATCCCGCTGACATGATGGGCGCAGATTTCCTCCAGGTATTTTTCGGCATATCGGTCCGTTAACAAGTCGTAACGCACGCCGCTGCCGATAAAAACGTGTTTCACCCGGGGAATCTTTCTCAACTGCCGGTAAAGTTCAATACTCTGCTCATACCCAAGCCTAAGTCCGGCGCACTTTTGCGGGATAAGACATTTTTTCTTCAGGCAAAAATTTGCCCTTTTCCATAATGTACACTGGGTTGCATACAAATTGGCTGTAGGCCCGCCTACGTCGGTAATGGTACCTTTGAAATCGCTCCCTTGAGCCAACAATTCCGCTTCGCGGATAATTGAACGGGCGCTGCGGCTTTGGATAATCCGCCCCTGATGGGCATATAAGGCGCAAAAGGAACATTCTCCGCAGCAGCCCCGGTGGGAAGTCAGGGAAAACCGCACAGTCTCCAGGCCCCTTACTCCGCCCTGCGCGGCGTATATCGGATGCCAGCCGCGCAGATACGGCAAATCGTATATCGTATCCAGTTCCGCCGGAGAAAACGGCCAGGCCGGCGGGCGCTGCAGCACAAACTGCTCTTGATGCGGCTGAACAATTGTTTTGGCTGTCTCCGGGCTCATATTGGCATACATTATAGTAAAAGCTTCATTAAACTTATTTTTGTCCTGAGCCGTTTCCTCAAACGAAGGAATAGTAATGGAATTTTCAATTTCTCTTTTTTCCCGGCGCGCCACTACGGTCCCGCGGATATCTAATTCCTGGATCAGCCTGCCTTGTTCCAGCCCCTGGGCAATCTCCACCACCTGCCGCTCTCCCATTCCATAAACTAAAACATCCGCCCGCGCGTCCAAAAGGATGGAACGGCGGACACGATTGTCCCAATAGTCATAATGACTGAGCCGGCGCAGACTAGCTTCCATCCCGCCCAAAACAATAGGCACATCCTTAAATGCCTGGCGCACCCTGTTGGCATAGACAATGGCCGCCCGGTCCGGGCGGCTTCCCGCTTTGTCCCCGGCAGAATATTCGTCACTCTGGCGCGGTTTTTTATTAGCCGTATAATTGGCAATCATCGAATCCGTATTTCCGGCGGTAATCCCAAAAAAAAGACGCGGCCGGCCCAGCCGCGTAAAATCCTCGGTGCCCCGCCAATCCGGCTGGGGAATCACCCCCACTTTATAACCATACGACTCCAGCACCCGGCCGATAACCGCCGTGCCGTAAGCAGGATGATCCACATAAGCATC
>JAZDEE010000063.1:0-5859 GCA_043809065.1 Candidatus Omnitrophota bacterium
GCCCATTGTTCTAACCGGCCAGTATGTGCGTTTAGAACTTCAGGATGGATACTCCAATTGGTCAACTAAGAATGAACAAAAGGGGACTTTAACCGCGCAGTATATTGATGGGTTTGCTCCGATAAGGATAAAAGATAATAAAGTCCCGGAAGTAATATTACGTCCGAATAAAAAAAGCGGATTCCCGCGATTATTTTTCGGGTCCTGTTCCCCGGATAGCAATCCGATGATGAGTATTTACAAGCATAAAGATAATGATGACGCAGTGTCTCTTTACCTTCATTTTTCTCCATTGATGTCCAGGAAAGAGAGAAACCTTAGTTCCTGCAGTCAGCTATATTTTCAGGGCAAGATTATTTTAGCCGAAGATGTTCAATTCACAGAAAGCAGCCTTGCTTCGGTAGGCAGCATATTAAAGCGCGAACAGTTAAAATTCTGTTTTGAGCAGGGCCGGGGCAGGATATTTTGGGCGGAAAAAGAATTGACCTCGGGGTTAAGCGCCTACACTTCGTTGCGTTGTTCAGGGATCTGGCATGATTCGTATCATGCCCTCTGGCGGGTAATTCAGCAGAAAACCAATAAAATTATTGTTTCGGGAGATTGGTGCCATATCCCGGTTTCTCAGGAGTGGCAGATCGAGATGGCTAATAAAACGATGCTTCTTTGGCAGGTAAAAATGAAGGTTGATGAAAAGCTATCCGCGGAGATAGCCCAGGTAAATCTTATGCTTTCTCCGCAATACCGGGACTGGGTAATGCCCGGGTTTAACCGGGGGCAATTTAGTGATGAATATACCGAAGATTACGATATTTTGCCCTTCAGATTCTGTTATGGCAAGGCAAAAGAAATCTCCGCGGCCGCCAAGAAATTGCCGGGGATTATTTTTAGCAGCGAAACGGAAGATAACAATTTACGGGCAATTGTAGAAAATACCGATAACTTATACCAGGCAAGACTGCTGCAATATCAAAGAGTAAACAAAGGCAGCTTATTGCCGGGGGAATATCTGTATTTTAAAGGAGCGATCAGAATTGAGGCTAAGAAGCAATTACCAAAAATTTAAGCTGCATGCCAAGAACCACGGTTCTTTTTATGCTTTCTGGCGGGGAGTACAATACCTGGTTTTTTTAATCAGAAAGCAATGTGTCCAACAGCAGAAGTCCGGCTGGGGGCGGGTTCCTGAAGATGCCATTGCCCGCGGCCCGGTTCAGATAGTTTGCGCGGATTGCGGACTCAAGATTCTCTGGAACAATGCCGAGATTACTGCCGGAGCGGGTTTGAATGTCAGCGTTAATACGTTAGGATTATGGACAGACTCAAGCTGCGCCGACTGGCGGATAATGGAAAGAAAAGAGGCCGGCCTTAAGATTAAGGTCATTTTTAAAGAACTGCCGTTAAGTCAGACCTGGAGCATAGAAATAACCGAAGAGCATCAAATATGTCTGGATATAAATGTGGAGATAGAGGAATGGCTGCATATTGACGAATTTCGGATACTTTGTTTAGTCAGTCCCCGGTATAAAAACTGGCTGAATAATTTTAGCCAGCAGGATTTTCCGCGCCAGAGTGGGGATTGGCAGGATTTATGTCTGGATGATCTTGGTAGTCTTTTGATTGGGGTCCGGTTTCCTGTAGAGGGGGTATTTTTACCTTCCTTTATATTAGAGCCGCAGAATATTCAAAAATGTTTTCTGCCGCTGGCGCAGAATCCTCCGGCCAATGTCCCTGCTCATATAATTGGTTTCAGAGATACGCCCGCGGAAGGGGAAAAAGAGTTTCACCCCGGGCAGTATCATCTGTTCGCAGGGAAAATCAATTTGTATGAACAGCACAGTCTGTTAGACAATAAGATAGAGAAGCTGCGTCAGGATTATTTCCATACAGTAATAGGCAAAAAGGAAAAAGGCAGTAACCCAAAAGTTTTATTAGCAAATCTACCCTGGGAAAAGGGGGAACTGCGGGGAGTGCGGGCAGGGTCGCGGTGGCCGCATATCAAGGATAAAAGCGAAGGGAGATATTTACCGTTTCCATTTTTTCTGGCCTACTCCGCGGCTTTGTTGAAGAAGCATGATATTGAAGCGGAGATAATCGATGGCATAGCCGGGGAGATTCCCGCGGATAAGTTTATGGACAGTTTGCGCGGGCGGGAGTTTAATATTTTGGTGGCGGAGACTTCGGTTCCGTCATTTGATTACGACATAAAATTATTAAGGGAGATATCTTCATTGGGTGTGCCAATAGTTTTATGCGGACCGCAGCCGCGGATGTATGAAGAGGGATTTTTAGACGGGCATAAATTTGTAAAGTTTGTGCTGTATGGCGAATATGAATGGACCTTACTGGAATTAATACAGGCGCTTAATAGGGGGGAGGAGGATTTTTCAGGGATATCCGGATTAATCTGGAGAGACGCAAACGGCAAAGCAGTCAAAAATGCCCGGCGGCAGCCTTTCCCGATCGACACGCTGCCCTGGCCGGAAAGAGCAGGTTTGCCGATGGAGAAGTACTGGGATTTACCCGGTGGTATTCCTTATCCTTCAGTGCAGATGGTAGCTTCGCGGGGGTGTTCATTTGGGTGCAATTTTTGTCTGTGGCCGCAGGTACTGTTTGGCGGGCGGACCTACCGGGCGAGGGATGTTCAAGACGTCGTAAATGAGATGGAATATTTGATCAGGGAAAAAGGTTATAAATCGGTATATTTTGATGACGATACCTTTAACATAGGCAAGCCGCGGATGTTAGCGTTTTGCGCGGAGTTAATCAAGAGGGATTTGCATAAGGTTCCCTGGGCGATTATGGCCAAGGCGGACTTAATGGATAAAGAAATCCTGGATAAGATGAAACAGGCCGGTCTTTACGCGGTGAAGTACGGAGTAGAAAGCGCCTCTCAGGAGCTGGTTGACCGCTGCGGGAAGAATCTGCGGTTGGCCAAAGCGGAGGAGATGATCGAATATACTAAGAGTTTAGGGATAAAGGTACATCTGACCTTTTCTTTCGGACTGCCCGGAGAAACCAGGGAAACGGCGCGGCGGACAGTGGATTACGCGGTGAAATTAGACCCGCATTCGGTGCAGTTTTCCATTATTACGCCATTTCCCGGGACAGCGCTTTTTGAACAGTTAGATAAAGAAGGCAGGATAACCACTAAGGATTTTTCTTTATATGACGGGCATTATAACTGCGTCTTTCAGCCGGATAATCTGGCCGCGCGCGAGTTGGAAGAAATCAAAGAATCCGCTTACAAAACATGGAAGACGGCTGAGCAGAGCAAAAAGACTTTTCGCGCGGGGAAAATTATTTTTCCTCCGGAAATAAGAAATATTACATCCATAACTGTAAAGGGGCATCCTGAGATTATCAGATATGAGGATTATAAAGAGTTCGATGTCATTGGCAGGTACGATAATCCCGAGCAGCGGAAATACCCTCCTCAGTATTCCGCGGATGGAGTTCCTTGTATCTATTTATGCGGTGATAATTCGGAAGCGCACCGCTGGGGCGTAGACTTGGATGAAAACGATTTTTTTAAACAGATCAACACATTGAAAGAATTATCCGCTCAGCAGCAGGCCGCGCGGATAATCGTGGGAGTCAGAAGAACAAATTTTCATAGATTGCAGTACATCTGTAATCTTATCTTTGATACCAGGAGTCAGGATAAAAAAGACCTTCCCGTTTTTAACATAAGACCTTCGAGAGGCATTAAAGCGAGATTCTACCAATATTTGGGGGACATAAGTGAATTAGTAAAAAATGCGGGGATAACCTTCACAATAGTGGATGCCCAATTAGACACATTATTAACAGTTATAGAAAACAACGCGGAACAGCTCTATTTCCATGAAAATAACTTTTTGCGCGCCTTAGGGGTGGTCTGTAAAGATGTATTTATCGGTCCGGCGTATCTTTTACTTGATTTAGCCGGAAGATGTAATGTTGATTGTGTCTATTGCCGGAGATTTTCGCCTTTTATTCAAAAATCCTGGCAGGAACGGCATCCTGAGATGTCCGGCTTTATTGATTTTAAAGTTGTCCGGAATATTTTAGTGGAAGCGAAAGAAATCGGCGTGGAGTATGTGCTTCTTGTCGGCGGGGGAGAGCCGACAATCCATCCTCAGTTTTTCGAAATCATCAATTTGATCAAAAGTTTAGGCATGATTTTTAATTTTTCCACCAATGGCACAATGCTGGGTGTCTATAATAAATATTTGGTAGACAGCCGCTGCGAAGGCGTGACCGTAAGCCTGTCTTTTGCTTCCCCGGAGTCTTACCGGATGATTCGGCCCTATTCGGATACTAATCTTATAGAAAAAATAGAAAAAGGCGTGCGCGGACTGGCGGATTTGAAGAAACAATGTATGGTTTCGATTCCGCGAATAATAGCACTATACGCGGTTTGTAAATATAACTATAAAGAAATCGTGCGAATGGCGCTGCACGCTGAGAAATTGGGCGCCGATCAAATATGGTATCAATTAGTTCATCTGGAAGATTTCAGTAAAGATGAACTCTTTATGACTAAAGAAGACATGGATAATGTCCGACAACTGTTAAAAGAGGCAAAAGAGGTTTGTGATAGATCGGGTTTGATTTTTGATCCTTTCATTAATTTCGAAATGGAACACTACGATGGTAACAGAGGAGATTGGTCTAAGGAGGGACTGCTTTTTCAAGGGTGTTTTGTGGGTTGGCACTTTATGTTTGTTCATCTGAACCTGGAAGTGTTTATGTGCTGCGGGAGGAAAGCGCTGGGGGTCTTAGACGAACAAGGCCAGGGATTAAAAGACTTATGGGGGTCTGATGTATACCGCAGGTACAGAAACGATGGTTTAATCATGCATAAAGAAAACCCGCTGACGCTTCTGGGCAGTCCTTTGTATGAGGCCTTTTGTGATTCCTGTGATAATCACGATCAAAATGAGAAAATGATTGCTTACATCAAGGGATATGGGTTAGAAGAGTTTTTGGAAAGGTAAAATTGTAGGGGCGGGCCTTGCGTGTGCCCGAAGGGTGCGCCCGCCCGATAGAATCAATCTATGTGGAAGAAACAGTCTTCTAAAAAACCGAAAGTCTTATTAGCAAATCTGCCCTGGGAAAAGGGGGAACTGCGCGGGGTGCGGGCGGGGTCGCGGTGGCCGCATATCAAGGATAAAAGCGAAGGGGGATATTTACCGTTTCCCTTTTTTCTGGCCTACTCGGCGGCTTTGTTGAAGAAACATGATATTGAAGCGGAGGTAATCGATGGCATAGCCGAAGAGATTCCCGCGGATAAGTTTATGGACAGTTTGAGCAGGCGGGAGTTTGATATTTTGGTGGCGGAGACTTCGGTTCCGTCATTTGATTACGACATAAAATTATTAAGGGAGATATCTTCATTGGGTGTGCCAATAGTTTTATGCGGACCGCAGCCGTGGATGTATGAAGAGGGATTTTTAGACGGGCATAAATTTGTAAAGTTTGTGCTGTATGGCGAATATGAATGGACCCTGCTGGAATTGATGCAGGCGCTTTCTCAAGGAGAGCGGGATTTTTCGGCTATATCCGGGTTAATCTGGAGAGACGCAGGCGGCCGGGTAATGAAGAATGCGCGGCGTGAGCCTTTTCCGATTGACACACTGCCCTGGCCGGAAAGGGCAGGTTTGCCGATGGAGAAGTACTGGGATTTACCCGGGGGAATTCCTCAGCCGTCGGTGCAGATGGTGGCTTCGCGCGGGTGTACATTCGGGTGCAATTTTTGCCTGTGGCCGCAGGTACTGTTTGGCGGGCGGACCTACCGGGCGAGGGATGTTCAAGACGTCGTAAATGAGATGGAATATTTGATCAGGGAAAAAGGCTATAAATCGGTATATTTTGATGACG
>JAZDEE010000064.1:0-3204 GCA_043809065.1 Candidatus Omnitrophota bacterium
AGAACAAATTTTCATAGATTGCAGTACATCTGTAATCTTATCTTCGATACCAGGAGCCAGGATAAAAAAGACCTTCCCGTTTTTAACATAAGACCTTTGAGAGGCATTAAAGCGAGATTCCACCAATATTTGAGGGACATAAGTGAATTAGTAAAAAATGCGGGGATAACCTTCAGGATAGTGGATGCCCAATTAGACACATTATTAACAGTTATAGAAAACAACGCGGAACAGCTCTGTTTCCATGAAAATAACTTTTTGCGCGCCTTAGGGGTGGTCTGTAAAGATGTATTTACCGGGCCGGCTTTTATTTTGCTGGATTTAGCCGGGCGATGCAATGTTGATTGTGTCTACTGCCGGAGATTTTCGCCTTTTATTCAAAAATCCTGGAAAGAGAGACATCCTGAGATGTCCGGCTTTCTTGATTTTAAAGTTGTGCGGAATATTTTAGTGGAAGCAAAAGAAATTGGCGTGGAGTCTGTGCTTCTTGTCGGCGGTGGTGAGCCGACTATCCATCCTAAATTTTTCGAGATCATCAATTTGATCAAAAGTTTAGGCATGAGTTTCAATTTTTCCACCAATGGAACGGCGCTGGAGGTATATAATAAATATTTGGTAGAGGGCTCCTGCGAAAGTGTGACTGTGAGTCTGTCTTTTGCTTCCGCGGAGTCTTTCAGAATGATTCGGCCATATTCGGATCCGCAGCTTATACATAAAATAGAAAAAGGCGTGCGCAATCTGGCGGATTTGAGAAAAGAATGTATGGTTTCGCTTCCGCGGATAATAGCTCTATACGCGGTTTGTAAGTATAACTATAAAGAAATTGTGCAAATGGCGCTGCACGCTAAGAAATTGGGCGCTGATAAAATATGGTATCAATTAGTCCATCTGGAGGATTTCAGTAAAAAAGAACTTTTTATGAGCAGAGAAGACATGGAGAATGTCCAACAACTGTTAAAAGAGGCAAAAGAGGTTTGTGATAAATCAGGTTTGATTTTTGATCCTTTCATTAATTTTGAAATGGAACACTATGATGGCAACAGAGGAGATTGGTCTAAGGAGGGGCTTCTTTTGCAAGGGTGTTTTGTGGGATGGCATTTTGTGTTTATTCATCTGAACCTGGAAGTGTTTATGTGCTGCGGCAGGAAAACGCTGGGAGTCCTGGATGAACAAGGCCAGGGCTTGAGAGACTTATGGCGTTCCGATGTCTACAGAAGGTACAGAAATGATGGTTTAATCATGCATAAAGAAAACCCGCTGACGCTTCTGGGAAGCCCTTTATATGAGGCCTATTGTGATTCCTGTGATAATCACGATCAAAATGAAAAGATGATTGCTTATGTAAAGGGATACGCCTTAGAGGAGTTTTTGGAACGGTAATTATTATGGCTATGGAGACAAAAAAACTCAAGGTTTTATTGGTGAATCTACCCTGGCAGAAGGGAGAGCGCTGGGGAGTGCGCGCAGGATCGCGGTGGCCGCATATCAAGGATAAAAGCGAAGGGAGATATTTACCGTTTCCATTTTTTCTGGCCTACTCCGCGGCTTTATTGAAGAAGCATGATATTGAAGCGGAGGTAATTGATGCCGTAGCCGAAGAGATTTCCGCGGATAAGTTTATGGACAGGTTGAGGAGGCGGGAGTTTGATATTTTTGTGGCGGAGACTTCGGTTCCGTCATTTGATTACGACATGAAATTATTAAGGGAGATATCTTCATTGGGTGTGCCAATAGTTTTATGCGGACCGCAGCCGCGGATGTATGAAGAGGGATTTTTAGACGGGCATAAATTTGTAAAGTTTGTGCTGTACGGCGAATATGAATGGACCTTACTGGAATTGATGCAGGCGCTTTCCCAGGGAGAGCGGGATTTTTCGGCTATATCCGGGTTGATCTGGAAGAACTCAAACGGCAAAACAGTCAAAAATGCCCGGCGGCAGCCTTTTCCGATCGACACACTGCCCTGGCCGGAAAGGGCAGCTTTACCGATGGAGAAGTACTGGGATTTGCCCGGGGGAATTCCTCAGCCGTCGGTGCAGATGGTGGCTTCGCGCGGGTGTACATTCGGGTGCAATTTTTGCCTGTGGCCGCAGGTATTGTTTGGCGGGCGGACCTACCGGGCGAGGGATGTTCAAGACGTCGTAAATGAGATGGAATATTTGATCAGGGAAAAAGGCTATAAATCGGTATATTTTGATGACGATACTTTTAATATAGGCAAGCCGCGGATGTCAGCGTTTTGCGCGGAGTTAATTAAGAGGGATTTGCATAAGATTCCCTGGGCGATTATGGCCAAGGCGGACTTAATGGATGAAGAAATCCTGGATAAGATGAAACAGGCCGGTCTTTACGCGGTGAAGTACGGTGTGGAAAGCGCCGCGCAGGAGCTGGTTGACCGCTGCGGGAAGAATCTGCAGCTGGCCAAGGCGGAAGAGATGATCGAATATACTAAGAGTTTAGGGATAAAGGTGCATCTGACCTTTTCTTTCGGGCTTCCCGGGGAGACCAGGAAAACGGCGCGGCGGACAGTGGATTACGCGGTGAAATTAGACCCGCATTCGGTGCAGTTTTCCATTATTACGCCATTTCCCGGGACAGCGCTTTTTGAGCAGCTGGATAAAGAAGGCAAGATAACCACCAAGGATTTTTCTTTATATGACGGGCATTATAACTGCGTCTTTCAACCGGATAATCTGGCCCCGGAAGATTTGGAACGGGCTAAGCAATATGCCTACCGCAGGTGGGCCCGGCACCAGAATAAACAAAGAGGAATAAAGGGTAATCTCCACCGCTTCTTTTATTGTTGGCGGCATTCAGGCCCTGCCGCAGCTTTAAAAAAGACAGCAAAGTATTCCATAGAGCATATCAGATACATAGGAAGCAGAGTATAATGAATCCTAAACCGCTAACCGCCAACCGCCAACCGCCAACCGCGGATATTTGGCCGAAGATTTTTAAGGGCATAGAGAATGGCAAACAGGCCTTTTGCGGTCCGCATACGGTGCAGATAGATTTGACCGACAGGTGTAATAACACCTGCATTGGCTGCTGGGTGCATTCTCCGCTTGTGGACAGCAAGCAGGCTTTCCCGCGGGGAGAAAAAGAGCTTCCTTGGGAATTAGTCCGGGAGCTGATTGGAGAGCTGCACAAGGGAGGAACGCGGGAAATTATTCTTTCGGGATCCGGGGAGCCATTTTTATATCC
>JAZDEE010000065.1:0-2040 GCA_043809065.1 Candidatus Omnitrophota bacterium
ATAAAGTCTTCTCCGAGAAACTTAGTTATTGTTCTTGCCTTGGTCGGAGATTCCACTATTACTAATGCTTTGGCTTTAGTCATCACACTTCCTCTTTCATTCTACGGTAAATCCGAGATGCCTGCAGGTGTCCGCGCTGGATCCTCCCCAGCAATAAATCGCCCCATTCTCGGTTATTTTTAAATTGTAATTCCCAAATTCGCTATTATTCAGATTATTGCGCTGCGCCGTGGCTACGGCGCCGGGAAGGAACGAGCCGTTGGGATCAGCAGGAGACCAGACAAAGAATTTTGGCGCAGGCACGTCCATAAGTAAATCTCCGGCGTCATTCCAGGCGACGAAATCCTGATACTGCCTGTGTTCATCAAAATAGGAGATCTGCGCTGCCCTCAGAACCTGTATCATCATTACACCTTCGGCAGCCCGATGTTTTTCTACCCCCCGGAAATAACGCGGCAGGGCAAAAGTAGCAAGGATGGCGATAATAACAACAACAATCATTAATTCTAAAAGAGTAAAACCTGTTTTTCTCCATAGGAAAAATTGACGGGTTAGACCTTTTTTCATCACGCCCCCCTTTGTTTTTTCAGGTTCTTGAAAACATCTTTCCCGGCAATTCCCTAACCAGCTTTTTTTGCGCCATGGTTAAAATAGAAATCATAATTTTCCCATAAGAAAACCGCGTCTTTTGGATAAGTTCATCAATATATAAGGGCGTAGTCAGACAGGCATAAATTTCCTTTTCCTCAGCGCTGGTAAAAACCATGGATTTTTCTGATGGGTTATCCGCGCCGGAACAATGCCTTGTCTCCTCTTCTGCCGCAATCTTCGGCCAGGACTTTAAAGGCTCCAGTTCCTCAATTATATCCTCAGTAGACTCTACAAGTTTTGCGCCTTGTTTAATTAAACCATGTGTCCCGCAGGAGGTCCAGGAATCGATATTTCCGGGAAAAGCAAAAACTTCCCTTCCCTGCTCCAAAGCAAAATTCGCCGTGAGCAACGCCCCGCTTCTTTTAGCTGCTTCTACCACAATCACCCCCAAAGATAATCCGCTGATGATACGGTTTCTACGGGGAAAATTATGACGTAACGGAGGAGAATCCGGAGAAAATTCGGAAATGACCGCCCCATGGTGAGATATCTGTTCCGCCAGACCCGCATTCTCCGCCGGATAAATTCTGTTTAACCCGCTGCCCAAAACAGCAATGGTCCTGCCGCCGGCTTTCAACGCCCCGCGATGAGCCGCGCTGTCTATCCCGCGAGCTAAACCGCTGACTATAACGATTCCTCTGGAAGCAAGTTCAAAAGCCAATTTTTCCGCGTTATGAAGCCCGTAATAAGTAGCCCGGCGGGAACCGACAATAGCCAGCGCAATGCTGTCATCCGGCAATATGCTTCCTTTTATATAAAGAAGAGCGGGAGGATGGTAAATAAACTTAAGATTTTTAGGGTAATCGGCATCTTGAAAAGATATAGTTCGCGCTTGATCCGCCGTCTGCAAAATGGGCATACTAATTTTCCTTCGATTCGGAAAAACAATCCCTGATTTTTCTCTTAATCTCCTGGACGATTTCTTCCTGAGGCATATCCGATGTGTCTATAAAAAAATCTGCCTGCGCATAAAACGGCTCTCTGAGCTTTAATAACGACTCTATTTTTCCCTGCGGATTCTTGCTATTTAATAAAGGCCGATGCCGGAATCTTTTAGTTCTTTCCAAAATCACTTCCGCCCGTGCCCTAAGACAAACCAGCCTGCCGTTTCTTTTTAGATTATCTATGTTCTCTTGCGCTAAAACCACTCCTCCTCCGGCATCAATAACGAATTTATCCAGTTCAGACACCTTTTTTACTACTTCTCTTTCGATAAGACGAAAGTAGGCCTCTCCATTTCTTTTAAAGATATCGTTTATGGAACGTTTTTCCTTATCTTCAATAACTTCATCTGTAGCAATATATTTTAGTCCCAGCTCTTTGGCCAAGGCCTGGGCTATTGTGGTTTTCCCCGTTCCCATAAATCCGACTATAACTATGTTCATTTAA
>JAZDEE010000066.1:0-6261 GCA_043809065.1 Candidatus Omnitrophota bacterium
GGAGAAAGGCAAATGGGAGGTTTTGACTTATCAGGATGAACGCAGCCAGATGTTTATCAATGAAACAAAATATTTTATTGAGTGTTTCCAAAAGAAGCAGCAGCCGCAGGTGAGTGTGGAAAACGCGGCCAAAACCTTAGCGGTAGCGGTAGCGGCAAAAGAATCCAGTCATAGCAGAGCCTTTGTTAAGCCTGTTATTTAACAGCCTGATTCGGGACTGTATTATTTAAGGATAGGAAATGAGAAATATTCTGGCGATTATTCCGGCCCGCGGCGGCTCTAAAAGACTGCCCGGGAAAAACATCAAAAAGCTATGCGGGGCGCCTTTAATTGGTTATACGATTCAGGCTGCCGTAAATTCGCCGGGCATCAATAAAATAGTTGTTTCTACCAATGACGATGAAGTGGCCGCGCAGGTCAAGGCTTATCCTCAGGCACGGGTTATCCTGAGGCCTGATGAGCTGGCTACGGATGAGGCTAAAACCATTACCGCGATGACGCACGCGGTGAAGTTTCTGGAGGAAAACGATGCTTATCACGCGGATCTGGTGGTCTTGCTGCAGTTAACCTGTCCTTTGCGGGAAAAAGGCTTTATTGATCAGGCGGTAGAGATGATGTTGAGTGACGGAGCGGATTCTTTAGTCAGCGTTTCCGAAGAGAGGTTTAAACTGGGTGATATAAAAGACGGCTGGTTTATTCCCGACTACATAGAAGGGGCAAGGAAGCAGGACCTTCTGCCCCGTTATCGTGAAAATGGCGCGTTATACATAAGTACGGCGGAAAATATCAAGAGTGGGCGCTTGTTTGGTAAGAAGATTATTCCCTATATTACCAGTAAATTTAATGCCATCAATATTGATACGCAGTTTGATTTTGATATTGCCGAGAGTATGCTGACTAAATATAGAGAAAAATTTAAGGGAGGTGCGTGGTGATTGGGAAAATTAAAATAGGCGAAGGCTGGGTGGGAACAGGACAGCCCGTCTTTATTATTGCTGAAGCGGGGATCAACCATAATGGCGAGTATCAGAAGGCGCAGGATATGGTTGACGCTGCTGCCGAATGCGGCGCGGACGCGATAAAATTCCAGACGCATTTACCCGCGCAGGAAATGCTTAAGGATGGTTTTAGCGCGGGCTATGTCGGCAAGTCTTTATTTACCTTGTTGAAGGACTGCCAATTGAGTGAAGAAGAACATTGGCGGCTGCAGGAGCGGGCGAAAAAGAAGAATATTATCTTTCTTTCCACTCCTTTCAGCAGGGAAGCGGCTGATTTCTTGTTGACTATGGGCATTCCCGCTTTTAAAACAGGTTCCGGAGAATTGACCAATATTCCCCTGCTCGAACACATTGCCCGTAAAAACAAGCCGATGATTATTTCCACCGGGATGAGTACGCTTGCGGAAGTTGCCCGGGCGGTAACGGCAGTGAGGAAATATAATAAACGGATTATGCTGATGCAATGTACCTCTACCTATCCCACAGAATATAAGGATGTGAACTTAGGCGCGATGAAACTCCTGCAGCAGAGATTTCGCCTGCCGGTAGGTTTATCCGACCATTCCTGGGGGATATATACGGCGTTAGGCGCGGCAGCGCTGGGCGCTGCGGCCATAGAGAAGCATTTCACGCTGGACCGGGATTGGCCGGGACCGGATCAGAAGGCGTCAATTGTCCCGGCGGAATTAAAAGAATTAGTCATCGGCGCCCGGGCCATAAAATCCGCGCTGGGCAGTAAAAAAGATGTTATAAAAGAAGAAGTTCCCGTGCGTAAAATGGCGAACGAAAGTGTTGTTTCGTTAATTGATATACAGCCGGGGGACGAGTTTGATTATAATAACATCTGGGTAAAAAGACCGGGGACAGGTATTCCTGCCGCCCAGATGCATAAGGTTTTGAACAGGCGCGCCAGGAGATTTATCCACCGGGACTCGTTAATTAAATGGAGTGACATACAATAATGGAAGCAGTTACAGAAAAGGCAAAGAAAAAAATCTGCGTTGTTACCAGTAACCGCGCTGAGTATACACGGGTAAAGTCAATTCTGCAGGCGATCAAGGAGCATCCACAGCTGGAGTATCTTTTGGTCGTGATCGGGGCGCATCTCTTAAGAAAATACGGCCATTCCTACAGAGAGATTGAAAACGACGGATTCGTAATCCATGAGCGTATTTATAATACAGTGGAAGGGGAAAACCCCGTTACTATGGCTAAATCTACCGGAATGGGAATAATCGAACTGGTTACTGTCTTAAACAACCACAAGCCGGATTATGTCATAGTGCCTACGGACCGTTATGAAATCTTGAGCGCGGCGATTGCGGCGGCTTTTTTGAATATTCCGGTGGTGCACATTCAGGGTGGGGAAGTAACCGGGACGATTGATGAGAGTATCCGCCATGCCATTAGTAAATTCGCGCATGTGCATTTCCCGGCTACCGCGGCCAGCAGGGAACGGCTGATTCGGATGGGAGAAGACCCCAATCTTGTTTTTAATGTGGGTTGTCCGGCTACGGATATTTTACTCAATGTGAAACTGAAGGCGCAGAAAGAAGTCCTGCGGGATGAGGAGATAAAAAATCCCTGTCTTAAGCCGGATGAACCGTTTATTTTGGTTCTGCAGCATCCGGTTACCACCGAATTTGGCCAGGGGTACGTCCAGATAGAAGAGACTCTTTATGCCATCAAGGATATCCCTATGCAGAAGATTATGCTTTGGCCGAATGTGGATGCCGGCAGTGAGCATATTGTCACGGCGATCAGGCGTTTTCTGCATAGATATAAACTGGAAGAAAACATCATAATGTACCGGCACATATCCAATCCTTTGTTTGTGCAGTTGATGCATCATTGCCGGTGTTTTGTAGGCAATTCCAGCGCCGGTATCCGGGAAAGCTGTTATTTTGGTACGCCGGTAGTCAATATCGGGACAAGACAGCATAGGCGGGAACGCGGGAAAAATGTTATGGACGCGGATTACAATCGTGAACAAATCCGCCGGGCCATCGAGCAGCAGTTCGCGCATGGCCGTTACGCCGCGGAGCAGATTTTCGGAAATGGCACCGCCGGCAAACAGATTGCCGGCATCCTGGCCGGATTAAACGGCGTTAAAGTCCAGAAGACGATATTATATTGACAGATGAAACTGCCTGGACGCTAATAATTTCCTTTACCCCTTTTTAAAGAGGATTTACGGATGAAATTATTACGGGTTGCCTGGATTCAACTTAAGTATAGTGTATTGCCTTTTTTTTACCTTCCCTGGACATTAGCCAGAAGAGTGATTTTGGGCCGGGACAGGTACTTTAAACAATATTTTTGGGATAAGTGGGGCGTGCTGGATAAAAGGGTGGATGATGTTGTCAGGGGGCCCGGGAAGGTTATCTGGATTGACGCGGCTTCCGGAGGCGAGATCCTGCAGATAGTTACCTTTATCCGCCGGTTGAAAGAAAGACATCCCGATGTTAAAATAATACTTTCCACGGCCAGCGATGACGCGTATCATTATGCCGGCCGTCTGAGCGGAATTGACTTTGTGTTTAACACTCCCTGGGATTTTGCCTGGGTGGCTGAAAAGGTGTTACGCCGGATTCATCCGGCAATATTTATCAGCATTGAATTTACCCGTATCCCGATGCATTTTAAGACGGCGCAGCGCGCCGGGATAAAAACAGTTCTTTTAAGCGGATTGATGAGCTGCGACTGGCAGAGACATCCGACAATGGACAGGGCTTACGCGCTGGAGTATTATCGGTATTTTGACTTGATAGGAGCCAAGGAGCGCCGGGATATGGAAGGGTTTGCCGCTTTTGGCATTGACCGCGCGAAGATAAAGATTCTCGGAAATATGAAATTTGACATAGAAGAGTTGTCGCGGGGAGCGGAACACATAGAAGACTTGCGTAAGGATTTTCAGATTAAATCGGCAGACAAGATTTTTTTGGCCGCCAGTGTTTTTCCTCCCGAGGATGAAGTAGTTATAGACGCTTATGTTAAAATGAAGCAAAAGATAAACAATATGCGTTTTATTATTGCCCCGCGTTTTAAAAAAGATATTCCCAGGGTTATCGGGTATCTTAAACAATATAAACTTTCCTACCTGTGCCGAAGTGAATTGAAAAAAGCTCCGCTAAACAACGATAATGTGATTATAATAGATACTTTTGGCGAGTTAAAGAAGATATATCATTTGGCTGACTACATTTTTTTAAGCGGGAGCATTTGGCCGGTAAATGCCATTGGCGGAGGAAAGAATATTGTAGAGCCGTTAGTCAGTAAAAAGCCGATATTTTTTGGCCCGTGTATGAATTACTGGAAAGAAATAATCGGCGAGCTAAAAACAGTATACGAGAAATGCGAAGTGCGCAATGCAGAGGAGTTGGCTGAAGGGATATTCGGGCTGGAAGATAACCCTGGTTTACGACAGGGACTGCGGGCTAAAGCAGAACAACTTTTAGAACAGCGCAGCGGCATTATAAAAAATAACGTGGAAGCAGTAGAGGCTTTGCTATAGAAAAGGAATAGAATGGAAGCGCAGATTTTAGTCAATGACGCGTTTATGCAGACATCTTTTCTGAAAAAATACGCAAGAAGTTTCCTGCGGCGGAATGCAAAGTTTTTTTCCCGGCTCTTGTTAAAAAAAGAGAAATATATAGCGCCGGTTATCCCCGAAGATTTCTACGCGCGGATAGAGATAACCAATGCCTGTAATTACAACTGTAAATACTGCCCGCATAGCAATATGAAACGGCCGCTGGGGATTATGGATGAGGCTCTTTACCGGAAAATTATTGATGAATGCCTCGCCGGTGGTATACGGATGATAAATCTAACCAGTTTTGGCGAGTCCATGCTGGATAAGAATCTGCTCAGCAAGATAAAATACGCCAAAGATAAAGGCACTTCTTATCTATATTTGACTACAAACGGTTCTTTAATGGACGCGCGCAGGGCAGAGGAACTGATTGACGTGGGCCTGGATGAGGTGCGCGTAAGTATTGACGCTGTTTCTTCCAGTGAGTATTCCCAGGTGCGTTCCGAATACAATTATAACAGCGTGGTGAAAAATATTACGCGTTTGATTGAAATTAAAAAAGAGAAGAAAGCGGTTAACCCGAAAATTACAGTTTGTTTTATTAAACGCCAGGATAATAAACATCAGGTTGATGATTTTGTAAATACGTGGAAAGACAAGGTAGATGTTATCCATATCCAGACTTTTCATAATTGGGCGGCGGGGATTGCCGGCGGGGTCGCGGGAAATTTTGTCCCCTGTAAAAGGCTCTGGCTTACCTTGAATGTGTATTGGGACGGAACGGTGGGGTTATGCTGCGCGGATATCGACGGAAAGTGTATCGTCGGGGATTTTAAAACGTCCACTCTTGAAGAAATTTGGAACAGCGGGGAGTTTCAGGACGCGCGTAAAAAAAATCTAAAAAACGATCAGGATTTTATCTGCGCGCGCTGCAGTCTTCCGGAACGGGATTCTCTTCTCTGGATAAAAAAGGTACTAACGGGGTAGAAAAAATGACGGATAAATTTTTAATTGCCAGAATCCGTGAAATAACGGGTAAAATAAGGGAAAAGGGAATAGCCTGGGGTGTGCAGCGTTTTTTTTCTAAAGGCGCCGAACCGGTTAAGTATTCCCTGGATGAGTGGGCGCATATTTTAAAAGATATCCGGCGCAGCGGAATATCTTACGCCCTGGCTAATATCCGTGTTCAACGAAGGTTCAACGCGTTGTTAAAGGATTCCTACCGGTACAGCACCTTAAGAAAAAAGGCGCCGTATCCTCTGCACGCGCATATAGAAGTTACCGCGCTGTGTAATCTTAAATGCCGGATGTGCCCCCGTGTGACTATGCAACGTTCTCAGGGGACAATGACTATGGAGGCCTTTAAGAAAATAATCGATGAACTTAAGCGGGTTCATCTGCCCAATACGTTATTTATGCATTTTACCGGCGAGCCTTTGATTAATCCGCAATTGCCGTTAATGATCAAATATGCTAAGGAACAAGGACTGCCCTGGATAAAATTTAACACGAATGCCTGCCTTCTTACCGAGACCAGGGCCAAAGAGATATTACAGTCGGGCCTGGATTGCCTGGTTTGCGCGGTAGAGATGTCCGAGGAAGAAGAAAATAAACTCCGCCCGGGGGCGGATTATAACGAAGTGGTCCGGAATGTCCAAAGGTTTATGCGTTTAAAGAAGGAAATGAAGGCGGAAAAACCGTTGGTGAAACTACAGATGCTGGTTACCC
>JAZDEE010000067.1:0-9510 GCA_043809065.1 Candidatus Omnitrophota bacterium
TAAAAAGTATGTTATAAATATCCTGTAGGGGGCAGGCATGCCTGCCCCGATAATTTAATCATATATCAAAACCCTAAACTATGCGGAGGGGCTATGCGAAAAGAAAGAGTGCTTTTTTGGGTGGGTATTTTCTATTTTTTGTTTTGCCCTTTTCTATTTGCCGAAGAATTACGACTTACCACCTATTATCCTGCTCCTTATGGCATATATAAAGAACTGGAGACCACAGATAATACTTACCTGGCCGTAAATTCCGGCAATGTGGGGATAGGATTGGAAACTCCGCGGGCCAAATTGGAGGTACTGGGCAATATAATTGCCGCCGACCCGACGGAAGATAACCATGTGGTTACAAAGAAGTATGTGGGAGGAGGATTATACGGTTGGTGCCATTATGACGCGATACCTCCTTTCCCTCCCCCGTGGTGTGAGAGTTTACCTCCGGCGACTTGTAACGCCGCGTTTCTTCCTGCTAATGCCTGCCGCTGTCCGGCTGGTTATCAGGTGAAGCAGAGTGGCAGGTTTGGGGCTGGTGAGTTTTGGTATGCCTGTTATAAGCAATAGAACGTTGTTCCATTAATTGCAGTATGCCGTTAATCCATTGCCCCTTTGACCGTCTTTTGTAGGGCCCGTTCCCCGAACGGGCCGAAAAACAGCAGGAAAAGAGTCCGGTATAGATGAAGAAGAAAAAAGCGGTTATTTTATTTTTTTGTTTGTTGTTTTTTTCTGTTCGGGTAAACACTGCGCGCTCAGCCCAGGACCTTCCGGTTAAATATGTGCTTATCTCTGCCGTGGAATTGGCTCCGGTGGATAGTATTCTGCGCGAGAGTATCAAAAAATTACTTCCTACCGCGGAAGAAACTTATCTGGAATACAATTCTGAACGGGCAAAAAAATATATAAAAGAACTGGATATCCGGTTTGTCCCTTTTGTGATCTTTGATAAATCCATTACCGCGACGGATGCGTTTTTTCATATGGTGCGTAATAAAATGGTGGATAAGGTTAAAGGTTGTTATGTTATTCCCGAGGAGCAGCTCAGGATGGGGGAAGTGATGTTATTGCAAAGGAAAAGAGCCCCTGATAAACTGGATGTCTTTGTCGGCGGAATTTGCCCTTACGCAAAACAGGCGCAGTCATTTTTAAGGGATTTTACCCGGGAAAAGGATACGGATATGGATATCCGGATGAGGTATCTGGTGGAGGTCCATGAATTCGGAATATCCGCTCAGGGCGGCGAGGAGGAGATCAAAGAGGACCTGAGGCAGATTGTTATTCAGCAGTATCATCCGGAAAAGTTCCGGGAGTATCTTTTGTTAGCGCAGCAGGAAGGCCCCAAAGAGGCCCTGGATAAAGTGGGAATATCGGGGTCTTTTATAGAATCCAAAAAAGAAGAAGCGCTCAAAATAATGAAAGCGGATTTTGCCGAGGCGCAGTTATTAGGGATAACCCATTCGCCCACTTTTTTATGGGAGAATCAGTATCTAATCCCGACTATAGAAATGTTAAAGCCGCATTTACAACAGTCTGTCCGTTGACAACAAATGAGAGATATGGTATACTTAATCCGAAGCAGACCCTTTTAACTTCGTCCAGTGAGGCGAAAAAAGGAGCGGAAATGCAAGTTTGTGTGGAAAGAATACCTTACCTTGGCGAAAGGGTAAGGTTTTTTTATGCAGGGGAGTGAAAATGGCCGTTAAGAAAAAGACAACGATAATGGATCAGGATGCAATGGAGCGCGCTTTAAAGCGTATTGCCCATGAAATTGTGGAGAGGAATAAAGGAACAGACAGGTTGTGTCTTATCGGAATCCGCACCCGCGGGGCATATCTTGCCGAGAGGATTGCCGCCTATATCGGAGAGATGGAAAAGACACGGCTACCCGTAGGCAGTTTAGATATTACTTTATACCGCGATGATTTAACTACCGTATCGCATCAGCCGCAGGTGCACAAAACCGAGATAGAGTTTGATATTGCCGGCAAGCGGATTGTTTTGATTGATGATGTCCTGTTTACCGGACGCACTGTGCGCTGCGCGCTGGATGCCCTGATTGATTTCGGCCGTCCTCAGTATATTCAATTAGCGGTTCTCTTAGACCGCGGACACCGGGAACTGCCTATTCGTGCTGATTATATCGGCAAAAATGTGCCTACGGCGTTTTCCGAGCTGGTTCAAGTCAGACTGCGGGAGTCTGATGGCCAGGACGAAGTAGTTATAGAGGAGAAACCCGATAATGACTGATTGGAAAAGAAAAGACCTCTTAGGACTTGCCGGTCTGACTGCCGGGGAGATAAATCTTATTCTGGACACAGCAGTGTCTTTTAAGGAAATTTCCACCCGTCAGGTGAAAAAAGTCCCGGCGTTAAGAGGGAAAACGGTGGCCCATCTTTTTTTTGAGCCGTCTACGCGCACGCGGATTTCTTTTGAGCTGGCGGCCAAACGGTTGAGCGCGGATACGATAGGGATTTCCGGCCCGACCTCGAGCACGTTGAAGGGTGAGACTATTAAAGACACTGCCCGCAACATCGAGGCGATGAAAGTGGATATTATTGTAATGCGGCACAGCGCTTCCGGAGCGGCGCATAGTTTGGCCGGCGCGGTGCGCGCGGCTGTAATTAATGCCGGGGATGGCTCTAATGAGCATCCTACGCAGGGCCTGTTGGATCTATTTACCATCCGAGAAAAAAAGGGACGGATTAAAGGGATAAATGTGAGCATAATCGGAGACATAGCTCATTCGCGTGTTGCCCGTTCCAATATCTGGGGGCTTTTGGCATTGGGGGCGAATGTTACGGTTTGCGCCCCTTCCACGCTGATGCCCCGGGAAGTGGAAAAAATGGGGGTGAAGGTTACTCATGACATTGAAGCGGCAATAGAAGGGGCAGACGTATTAAATGTTTTGCGGCTGCAACTGGAGCGGCAGAAGGAAAACCTTTTACCCAGTATCAGGGAATACATTATAAATTTCGGTATTGATAAAGAAAGACTAAAAACTGCCCGGAAGGATTTGTTAATTCTGCATCCCGGCCCGATTAACCGGGGCGTGGAACTTACACCTGAGGTTGCTGATGGCAGTTCTTCCGTTATTCTGGACCAGGTGACTAATGGAATAGCCGTGCGCATGGCTGTCTTGTATTTGGTTTCCGGGATGCTGCCTAAAGAGTGAGTAAAGATATGAAAATTCGAAATACGAATATCGAAATCCGAAACAAATCCGAAATTTTCAATGCTCAAATGTTTAAAACCATATTCTTTTAGCATTTGTTTTGGTCATTTGTATTTTGAGAATTTGAACATTGTTTCGAATTTCGGATTTCGTGCTTCGAGTTTAATCTTAACAATATGATACGAGAGAGATAAACAATGAATATTTTAATCAAAGGCGCTCAGGTGGTTGACCCGGCTAATAAGATTGACCAGCCGATGGATGTTTTGATTGAAGACGGAAAGATTGCCGCTGTCCAAAAAACTATCCGCGCCAAAGCGGAAAAAGTTATTGACGCCCAGGGAAAGATTGTCACTCCCGGTCTGATCGATATGCATGCTCATCTGCGCCAGCCGGGGCGGGAAGATGAAGAAACCTTGTTCACCGGCGCGTCGGCCGCGGCTCGCGGAGGTTTTACTACAGTGGTTTGTATGGCGAATACCGCTCCTCCCATTGATGACCAGGGACTGGTCAAGTATATCCTTTTAGAAAGCGAAAAAATAGGGTTAGTGCGCGTTCTTCCTGTGGCGGCAGTAACCAAAGGGCTGAAAGGAGAAGAGCTTACCGAGGTGGGGACTTTGAAAGAAGCGGGATGCGTGGCTTTGTCTGACGACGGCAGACCCGTAGCCAGCAGTGAAATCATGCGCCGGGCATTGGAATACGCCGCGATGTTTGATTTGCCGATTATCTCCCACTGTGAGGATTTAGCTCTTTCGGCGGGAGGTTTGATGCATGAAGCGTATCTGTCCACAATTATGGGATTGCCGGGTATTCCTGATATTGCCGAGTCGGTAATGGTTGCCCGTGATTTGCAGCTGGCTGGTTTTACCGCGGCCAAACTGCATTTTGCCCATATCAGCAGCGGTAAATCGGTAACCTTAATTCGTCAGGCCAAAAGTGAGAAATTGACGAACATCAGCAGTGAAACCTGTCCGCATTACTTTAGCCTGACTTGCGATGCCGTTCGGGGGTTTGATCCGAATGCCAAAGTAAACCCTCCTTTACGCACAGAAGAAGACGTGCAGGCAATTAGACAAGGATTGGCTGACGGCACGATTGATGTCATTGCCACCGACCATGCCCCGCATACAGAAGCGGAGAAGGATGTGGAATTCAGCAATGCCCCTTTTGGAATGATTGGGCTGGAAACAGCATTGAGCTTAGGGTTAAGCGAGCTGGTGGTCAAAAAGGTATTGACCTTTAGCCAGTTAGTGGAAAAGATGTCGGTAAATCCGGCTAAGATTTTGGGTATTGAGGGGGGCAGTTTAAGCGTGGGCGCTGCCGCGGATGTGCTGATTTTTGACCCGCACAAACAATGGCAGGTAACCAAAGAGGGAATAGTCTCTAAAAGTAAAAACTCGCCTTTTATTGGCAGGACACTGCCGGGTGTGGTAGAATATACTATCTGTAAAGGGAAGATAGTGTATAGTATAAATAGAGATATATAATAAAGTAACCAGAAACCAGAGAACAGAGAACAGAGAACAGAGAACAGAATAGGGAGAATAAAAACCGGATGATAGAGAAATTAGCAGAATCTATTTTCTGTTTTTTCTGGTTTCTGTACTCTGGTTACTTTCTAAAGTCCGTCCGAACAGGCCGAAACCAATATGAAATTTGTCGCTGATTTTCACATCCACTCTAAATACAGCCGGGCTACCAGCAAGGAAATGGATTTAGACCATTTAACCGATTGGGCGAAGATGAAGGGAATTTCTTTATTAGGCACCGGTGATTGGACCCACCATCTTTGGCTGCAGGAACTGGAGGGCAAGTTAAAACCAGGCGGGAACGGCGTTTTTTCTTATCGGGGGATTAATTTTATCCTTGCTACCGAGGTAAGCAGTATTTATTCCAAAAATGGCCGGGGCCGGCGGATACACAACCTTATCTTTGCCCCGGATTTTGCCACAGTGCGTAAAATCAATAATGAATTGGCCGGGTATGCCAATCTTTCTTCCGACGGCCGCCCTATATTAGGTCTGGATTGCGTGTCACTGGTGGAACTGATATTGGGAGCGAATCCCGCTTGTTTTATTGTCCCCGGGCATATCTGGACGCCCTGGTATAGTTTATTCGGGGCGAATTCAGGATTTGACGCGGTTGAAGAATGTTTTGAAAAATACGCCAAAGACATTTATGCCCTGGAAACCGGGTTGTCTTCGGATCCGGCAATGAATTGGCGCTGGGCGGCCTTGGACCGGTTTAGTCTTCTTTCTAATTCCGACGCCCACAGCCCTTCGCGTCTGGGCAGAGAGGCTAATATTTTTGATTGCCGACTGGACTATTACGATATTTTGGATAGTTTAAAGAAGAAAGACCGGGAAAGATTCCTTTCTACCATAGAGTTTTTCCCCGAAGAAGGCAAATATCATTATGATGGGCATCGAAGTTGTAATATTCTTTATTCTCCTGAGCAAAGCCGGGGAAAAAAGGATGTTTGTCCGGTTTGCGGGAAGACTTTAACCATTGGAGTAATGCATAGAGTAGAGCAACTCGCGGACAGGCCCGTTGGTTTTGTTTTGGAGGGCGCGCAGCCTTTTAAAAACACAATTCCTCTGGATGAGATTATTGCCGACGCCAAGGGTTTGGGGCGCAGCACAAAGACCGTAGACCAGGAATACCGGTTAATGGTGCAGAAGTTGGGGCCGGAATTAGATATACTGCTTAATGTCCCGGAAGAGCAATTACGCGAGGTTTGCAGTGAGCGCCTTGCTCAGGGGATTATGAACGTGCGCCAGGGAAAGGTCCAGATTACCCCCGGACACGACGGGGTTTACGGTAAGATAGATATATTTGGCCAGGGAAATAAAGAACCGGAGAAACAGCTTTCCTTTTTTTGAGTAGAGTAAAGATATGAAAATTCGAAATCCGAATATGCTGCTCTACGAATTTAATATATTGTACCGGGAGAGAGAAGATGAATATCGCTATTGTCTACTATTCTTACAGCGGCAATACCCACAAGGCTGCCCAGCTTATTGAGGATATTTTAAAAAACGGCAATACGGTTAACCGTATTAGAATTGAGGCACAGGGGGAGTCCCGCAGTTTTTTTAGGCAGGCCCTGCGCGGGTTAACTAAAAAAAAGGTAGATATATTACCTGTGGAAACGAATCTTGCCGCCTGCGATTTGGTAATTTTGGGGACACCGGTCTGGGACAGAGAGATGTGTCCGGCAATGCGCGCTTATTTAGAAAAGGCAAGCGGGTTAGCGGGGAAAAAAGCCGTGCCTTTTGTTACTTATGGCAGCGGCTTTGGCAAAGAACATTGTTTGGTTTCTTTAAAGCAGGCTATCGAGCAAAAAGGGGCTAATTGCATTGGTAGTTTTTCCCTTAGCCAGTTTAAGGCAGCAGATAAATCTTTACTTGAAGGATTATTAAAAGAATTTCTATAAACCATAAACTAATTACGCGCCTGTAGCTCATTTGGATAGAGCACCAGCCTCCGGAGCTGGGTGGGGGGGTTCGAATCCCTCCAGGCGCGCCAAATTATTCTCTTCTGGAGGGATTCGAAGAGAGCGAACGCCGAGCGAAGCGAGGAAAAACGAGCGCCACGATAGTGGTGCGAAGTGGCAGTGAGCGAGTGGCCGACTTTTTACGACGGTAGGAGTAAAAAGCGCCGAATCCCTCCAGGCGCGCCATTCTACTCCGCTCAAACGTTTTCACGTTTGAGCTACGAAGAATTGTAAGTATGTTTTCCAGAGAGGGATGAGAAGAGAGCGAACCAATGAATATCTCTGTAATTGGCGGGCATAAGTGTTCGCCGCGGACAGCTAAGGTAGCCGAAGAAGTGGGACAGGAAATTGCCCGACTGGGCGCTACTTTGGTTTGCGGCGGGTTGAGCGGTGTAATGGAGGCTGCTTGCCAGGGGGTGAAATCCGCCGGCGGCCGGACGATTGGCATTTTACCCGGGCATAATAAAAACGAAGCCAATCGTTATGTAGACATTCCTATTGTTACCGGCTTAGGGTATATGCGCAACAGCCTGGTAGTGGAAAATGGCGATGTAGTGATTGCTATAGATGGAAAAGAGGGGACTCTTTCCGAGATTGCCTTTGCCTTGCAAATGGGTAAGCCTATTTTGGGGATAGATACCTGGGATATTCAGGGAATAATCAAAGTTAAAAACGCGCAGGAAGCGATTAACTGGATTAAAAAATCCGTTAGGGAATTACAGAAAGAAACCAGAACAGAGAACAGAAACCAGAGGACAGAATAGAGACGAATAAAAACTAGATGATAGAGAAATTCCCAGCATAATTGGAGGCTTAACTGATTTTTAATAATCTATTCTCTGGTTTCAATACTCTGGTTACTGTACTCTGGTTTCTTTCTAAAGACAGACTTCTACCTGAACATAAGCCGCAGCGCGAGAAAAGGAGATATGCGTATGCCCGAACTCCCCGAAGTGGAAACTATCCGCCGGGATTTGGGAAAAGACATCCGTGGTAAAAAGATTACGGATGTGGAAATTGTTAATCCCACGGTGATTAAAGAGCCTGCCCCTGCGGAATTCAAAAGAAAGCTTAAGGATGCCGTGTTTGAAGATTTCTTGCGCCGGGCAAAGGTTTTGGCTATCCGGCTTTCCACGGGGGATTTTCTGGTGGTGCATCTGCGGATGACCGGCCAGTTGATTTATTCGGCGAAAAAAGAAGAAAAAGCCCGGGTAATCTTTATTCTTTCTGACGGTAAATATCTGAACTTTAATGACCAAAGGCTGTTTGCCGAACTGCGCTTAGTGCGTGACTGGCAACAGTTAAAATTTGTGCGGGAGCTGGGCATAGAGCCGTTGGACAAGGAATTTAGCGTAGAAAAATTTAAAGAAATGCTGCAAAACAAAAAGACCAGGATTAAGCCATTGTTAATGGAGCAGACCTTTATCGCCGGGATAGGTAATCTCTATGCCCAGGAGGCGCTTTTTTTAGCCGGTATTTTACCGGACCGTCCGGCCAATAAACTCAGCAACGGTGAAATGGAGAAATTACACGACAGTATCCAACAGGTTCTGCAGGAAGGCATTCAGTGCCGCGGTTCATCTGTAGATAATTATGTAAACGGCCGCGGAGAACAGGGTGCTTATCAACTGCGGCTGAAAGTCTATGACCGCGCCGGAAAAGGTTGTGTGAATTGCCGCCAGAAGATACAGAAGGTGAGAATAGGCGGCCGCGGCACTTGTTTTTGCCCGCAGTGTCAGAAATAATATCCGTTAGTCCGTTACGACCGTTGTCCGTTGATTCGTTAGGAACGTATTTTGTAGGGCCCGTTCCCCGAACGGGCCGAAAAACTTCTGTAAAACTGTTGAGTCAGGGAAAAATGATTCAGGGTAAATTTAAGATTCTCTCCCAGCAAAAAGCCGGGCCGGAATGTTTTAAAATGAGCATCTTTGCGCCTGCAATTGCCCGGTGTGCCTGCCCCGGACAATTTGTGCATCTGCGCTGCCAGGAAGGGCCGGAGCCGTTGTTAAGGCGTCCGTTGAGTTTTCATCGTATCTATCAGGACAAATTTGAGGTTCTTTATAGAATTGCCGGCCGGGGCACAGCCCTTTTAGCGAAAAAGCAAGAGGGAGATACGATTGATGTAATAGGCCCGTTAGGGAAGGGGTTTGTTTTTCCGTCCACCGTCCACCGCGAACCGCAAACCGCGAACCGCAAACCGCAAACCGCTATTCTGGTAGCTGGAGGAATGGGCGCGGCTCCTCTGTTAGCATTGGCGGAGGCATTGGCCGGCGGGAAAAATGCTTTGCCGGATGAGCAGGAGATAATAATTTTGCTGGGCGCGAAGACAAAAACAGAACTATTGTGCGAAAAGACTTTTAAGGAGCTGGGTTGTGATGTGCGGGTTGCTACTGATGATGGCACAAAAGGCCATAAAGGTTTCGTTACGGAGCTGTTCAAAGAGGTCTTGCAATCAACAATAAACAATATAAGGACAGGGGACAAACCTGTCCCTGCAATTATCTATGCCTGCGGGCCGCACCCGATGCTTAAGGAAGTTGCCCGTATCAGCATGAAATTTGACGTCCCCGCGCAAGGGGCGCTGGAAGAAAAGATGGCCTGCGGCGTAGGCGCCTGTTTAGGATGCGTGGTAGAAACATCCCAGGGCTACCAACGGGTTTGTAAAGATGGTCCGGTGTTTGACCTGAGCGAAATTAAGTGGGATACAGAAACCAGAGAATAGAGAGAATAAAAAACAGATGATAGAGAGATTACCAACAGTATTGGATACTTGATTCTCAATTTTCTGGTTACTGTACTCTGGTTACTGGTTTCTCTTTATCTATATATAATTTAATAAGAACCA
>JAZDEE010000068.1:0-2097 GCA_043809065.1 Candidatus Omnitrophota bacterium
CCTGCGCAAAGGTTATTACGCGTATCAGGAGATGTGGAATAAATGACGGTAATACGAACGAAACTAATAAATTTACATATAGAGCCATTTTTGCTTTTTGGAAATATTAAAGCAATTAAATCCGAAATTCGAATATCGAAATTCGAAATAAATCCGAATGTTCCAATTTTATAATTTTCAAAACCAAAAATTTTTGGTTTGGGTCATTGGTATTTGGAAAATTTGAACATTGTTTCGAATTTCGATATTCGTGCTTCGAATTTTTAGAAATGGATTAAGGAGGTGATGTATAACCGCAACAACTTATGAGGCGGCAGCAGTGAAGGGAATAGATATTTCCCATAATATTTATCATGAAGAAGGAGGAACAGTAGAATGAAGAAAAATTTACCGTATCTAATTGTAATTGTAGCGGTAGCATTTCCGATTATCGGAGTGCTCTCTACAAATAAGGAAAAACCGCAGACAACGGCGGCGGTAAGCGAGACCACCAGCGCTCCTGTTCAGGATGAGCAGTCGTTCGCTTTGGAGACAGGCGCTGCCGCGGTGGAAGCGGCCCCCGTGGCTTCATCACAAGGCGGGCAGGATGAGCAATTTGACGAAAACTTTTTTGAGGAAAAAGCGGCTCCCGTGTCAGTCGCGGGTAAAAGATTCAATATCTATAGCGATAGAAGCGCTCCCGACAACCATTACGCTCCTTCGGGATGGATGGGCGATTTTGGCGATATTTCACTGAACGACCAATATATGAACAATCCTCATTCCGGGACAACCTGCGTTCAGTTCAGCTACTCTGCCAAAGGAACTCAAGGAGCAGGATGGGCGGGTGTTTATTGGCAGAATCCGCCTAATAACTGGGGTGAAAAAGAAGGCGGTTTTGATTTGACCGGCTATAACAAGATTACCTTCTGGGCGCGCGGAGAACATGGCGGTGAGGCTATTGAAAAGTTTAAAGTAGGAGGCGTTAAAGGCGCGTATCCGGACTCACTGGACGCGGAAATGGGACCGGTAGTGCTGACCAGCGAATGGCAGCAATACACCATTAACCTGGCCGGGAAAGATATGACCTATATCAGCGGCGGTTTTTGCTGGGTTACCCCGGCCCGTCTTAATCCGGAAGGCGCTGTTTTCTATCTTGATGATATCCGGTTTGAGTATGAAGAGGGACTGCAAAACCAGCAAAAAAAGACGGAAGCAATGACTTTCGATGTTTATACGGAAAGAAGTTCAGCCGCCAATCACTTCATTCCTTCCGGCTGGATGGGCGACTATGGTGATTTACAGATAGATGAAGGCTGGACTGCCGACCCGCATTCCGGTCCTAACTGTATCCGTGTAGTCTATTCGGCAAAGATTTCCCAGGGAGCGCGTTGGGCGGGTATCTTCTGGCAGAATTCGCCAAATAACTGGGGGCAGGTTAAAGGCGCCGGCTATGATTTATCTAACGCTGCCAAACTTACTTTTTGGGTGCGTGGAGAAAAAGGCGGCGAGAGGATTGAAGAGTTTAAAATCGGCGGTATAAGCGGCGACTATCCTGACTCGGATGTAGCGGGAGTCGGGCCGGTTGTGCTTACCCCCGAGTGGAAACAATATACCATCGATTTGAGCGGCAAAGACCTCTCATATATTATCGGCGGTTTTTGTTTCGCTACTAACGTGGATGTCAATCCCGACGGCTGTATCATCTATCTCGACGACATCCGGTACGAATAAATCCATTTTCCGTAGGGGCGGGTTCTAAACCCGCCCTGATATCTTATTAGAATTGGCAGACCCCCGTTCCCCCGAACGGGCCGCCCGAATGAATTGTGCAGGCCCCCGTTCCCCGAACGGGCCGCCGTAACCGGGGTAAAATTGAAAAAAAACAAATTTCTTTTAATTCTAAAAATAGGTTTATCTTGTTTCATCATCCTGCTGATGCTGTTTTTTGCCGGGAAACATGTTTTTTCCCGGCGGATAACTGTGGCTAAAACAGACGAAGGCGCGTTTCAGCTTTTAGTAAAAAATAAACCCTATTTAATTAAGGGCGTGGTCTATAGTCCTATCCCTATAGGCCAAAATCACCAGTATGATTTTTGGGCCGATGTCCATCAGCCG
>JAZDEE010000069.1:0-8515 GCA_043809065.1 Candidatus Omnitrophota bacterium
TATGGATATACTCCTCGAAATGAGTGATGAGAACTTAAAGAAAACAGTAACTATTTTGCGAAAAAATGGATATGGCGTAAAACAACCGGTAGACCCTTTGGGTATAGCTGACCAGGCAACAAGAGAATGCTGGATTAAGGAAAAACATATGAAAACATTCAATTTTTACCAAGAGAATAGCTTAAAAGAAGTGGATATCATCATAGATAGTCCTGTTTCTTATGAAGACGCGAAGAATGATGTGTTATGGATTAGGGGTGGGGATATAAAAATCCCGGTAATATCTATAGATAACTTAATTAAAATGAAGAAAAATACCGGGCGCGGCATAGATAAGCTGGATATAGAGGAACTTAAAAAGATAAAAAAATTAGAGAAGATTAAATGATTTTCAAATGGGAAACTGAAGAAGAGCGGTTGTTAAGATTCATGAGGATACCTGCCATAAAAAAATTAGAATGGCTTTACGAAATGAATAAGTTTACCCAGAAATTTTCTTCAATCCAACGGGAAAAAAGCAGACGGGAATTAAGAGCGGGACAGGAGGCAAAATAATGTTAGAGGATTTAAAAACAAGATTAAACGCGCTTAATCAGAAACTGGAACAACTCCGAGGTTATCTTTGACCTGGAAAAGAAAAGCAAGCGTATCCCGGAGATAGAAAGCCGGATGTCCCAGCCGGATTTCTGGAAAGATAGCAAAAAGGCGCAGGAGATTATTGCCGAATTAAAAGCGCTCAAATCTGCTTGTCTGCCCTGGGAGCGCGCGCGCGCGAAGCATCAAGAGCTGGTTGAGCTGGTGGAACTGGTGGACTGGCAGGATACGGAAACTATCGGGCAATTGCAAAAAGATACCACCCAGTTATCCGCGGAGATAGATAAACTGGAGTTTGTGACGCTTTTGGGCGGAAAAGACGACCGGAATAACGCCATTTTCAGTATTCATTCCGGCGCCGGAGGAACGGAATCCTGCGATTGGGCGGCGATGCTTGTGCGGATGTATCTGCGCTGGGCGGAAAAAAAGGGTTTTTCCGTGGAAACGCTGAATATATTGCCCGGAGAAGAGGCCGGGACAAAAAATATTGACCTGGTAATTAAAGGGGAATATGCTTACGGGTATTTAAAGGCGGAGAGGGGAGTGCACCGGCTGGTGCGTATCTCGCCCTTTGATGCCAATAAAAGGCGGCATACTTCCTTTGCTTCTGTAGACGTGATTCCGGAAATCAGCGAAGATATCGCGATAGAAATAAAACCGGAAGATTTGAAGATTGACACTTACCGTTCCGGCGGGGCGGGCGGCCAGCACGTGAACGTTACGGATTCGGCCGTGCGCATTACGCATATACCTAGCGGTATCATTGTGCAATGCCAGAATGAACGTTCACAATTCCAGAACAAGGTTTCGGCGATGAAGGTATTGCGGGCGAGACTCTATGAAAGAGAAAAGGAAGAACAACGCAAGCGCCAGGAAGCCGATTACGCCCAGAAGCAGGAGATTGCCTGGGGCAGCCAGATCCGCTCTTATGTAATGCATCCTTATACAATGGTTAAAGACCACCGCACCGGTATGGAACAAGGTAACGCCAACGCGGTGATGGACGGCGAGATTGATGGCTTTATCGAGGCCTATCTGAGATGGAAGGCGGGGGCGAACCAAAGTGTCCGCCCGAAATAACGCAGGCAAGGAGCAAAGATGCTTAAGTTTGTTTTAAACAAAATTATTGGTTCGCAAAGCGGGCGGATTATTAAAGGGTTTCAGCCGCTGGTAGATAAGGTTAACAGCTTGGAAGGTCGGATGGCCGGGCTTTCTGACGAGGAGCTGCACCGGAAAACAGAGGAATTTAAACAGCGTATTGCCCTTAAAGAACAGGAGTTCGCCCAATTGGAAGAGTTAAGAAAACAACTGGGGGAAAGTGTCCTGCCTCAGGAAAAGCAAAAGATAAGAATCAAGATTAGGGATAAACATAATCAGATTATGGAGGATGTTTTGCCGGAGGCCTTTGCTGTGGTGCGCGAAGCGGCCAAACGCACAATCGGCCTGCGGCATCACGACGTTCAGCTTTTGGGCGGGTTGTCCCTGCATAACGGGATGATTGCCGAGATGGCCAACGGCGAGGGAAAAACCTTAGTGGCTACCCTGGCGGCGTATCTGAACGCGCTTTGCGGAAAAGGCGTGCACGTAGTTACGGTCAATGATTATCTGGCCCGCCGGGACCGTTTTTGGATGGGGCCGGTGTATGAATTTTTAGGGCTGTCTGTAGGTGTAATCCAGCATGATCTGGACGACCGGCAAAGGCAGGAGGCTTACAATTGCGATATTACCTACGGAACCAATAATGAGTTTGGCTTTGATTATCTGCGCGATAATATGAAGTTTCGCCGGGAACATATGGCACAGAGAGGTTTTTATTATGCCGTTGTTGACGAAGTGGACAGTATCTTGATTGACGAAGCCAGGACCCCGCTGATTATTTCCGGGCCGTCCGAGGAGGCTACGGACAAATACTTCCAGTCTGATAAGATTGCCCGCAGACTGAAAGGGAAGAAGATTACCGATAAAGAAGAAATCGAAGCTAAATATAAGGAGATTGATTTAACCACCGGGTCGGATTTTATTATTAAAGAAAAAGAGCAGATCGTTTACCTTACCGAAGAGGGCGAAAAAAAGGCCGCGGCGGCCTGGTCGGTAGATAACTTGAGCACGATAGAAACGATGTCACTGAAACACCTGACCCAGCAGTCTCTGCGCGCGCATAATCTTTTTCAGCGGGACGTGGATTATATAATTAAAGAAGGGCAAGTTATTATTGTGGATGAATTTACCGGCAGGCTGATGCCCGGCAGACGCTGGAGCGATGGCTTGCATCAGGCCATTGAAGCCAAAGAGGGCGTGAAGATTGAACGGGAAAACCAGACGTTGGCCACGGTTACCTTTCAAAACTATTTCCGGATGTATGAGAAGCTGGCCGGGATGACCGGAACCGGCGTAACCGAGGCGCAGGAGTTTCACCATATCTATAACCTGGAAGTGGTCAGTATACCCACCCACCATCCGGTGATGCGCCAGGATTTGGCGGATGTGATTTACAAAACCGAAAAGGAAAAATTTAAGGCTGTTATCGAGGAAGTGGTGCAAAATTACCAAAAACACCGGCCGGTATTGGTGGGCACTGTATCCATAGAAAAGTCGGAGCATCTCAGCGGACTGCTTAAACAGCGGGGAATTCCCCATAATGTCTTAAATGCCAAGTATCATGAGCAGGAGGCGCATATTGTGGCGCAGGCGGGGCGGCTGGATGCCGTGACGATTGCCACCAACATGGCCGGGCGGGGCACGGATATCCAGTTGGGAGGAAACCTGGAATTTATGGCTAATGATATCCTCAAGCAAAGGAAAATCCATTTGGATGACCCGCAGTTCGCGCAGCAGAAAAAGGAGCTTCTGAACAGTCTGACTCCGGAGGTAGCCGCCCAGAAAGAAAAGGCGGTGCAGTTAGGCGGGCTTTGCATCCTGGGGACGGAGCGCCACGAATCGCGGCGCATTGATAATCAGCTGCGCGGCCGTTCCGGACGGCAGGGGGCGCCGGGGTCTTCCCGTTTTTATTTGTCCTTAGCGGATGACCTGATGCGTATATTTGCTTCGGACCGGATTTCCCGCATTATGGATTTTTTCCAATGGGAAGAATCCGTGCCCATCGAGCATCCGCTGATTACGCGCAGTATCGAGACCGCCCAGAAGCGGGTGGAGGCGCACAATTTTGAGATCAGAAAACAACTTTTGGAATATGACAATGTGATGAACCGCCAGAGAGAAGTGATTTACGAAGAAAGACGGCGGATTCTGGAAAACCGCGCGCTCAACGAACATATCCTGGAGATGATTGAGGAAAATATAGATGCCATACTTTCCCTCTATACCAATGAGAACGCCCATTCCCAGGAGTGGAATCTGGCGGGGCTGAAGAATCTTATGAAGTCTAAGTTTGCCGTAGACGTTGAAGAGATCAAGGAGGAATTATCCCAGGAAGAGATTCGCCGGTGTATTTTTGATAAAATGCGTTCCGCGTATCAGGGAAAAGAAACGGCTTTTGGCCCGGAAAACCTGCAGGGGCTGGTCCGAATCGTGCTTCTGCAGATAATTGACGCCAAATGGAAGGACCATCTTTACAATATGGATTTTTTACGGGAGGGGATAGGCTTGCGCGGTTATGGCGGCCGGGACCCTTTAGTGGAATATCAGCGGGAGGCCTTTGATATGTTCAGCCGGATGATTGAAAGTGTCAAGGACGAGGCCCTGGAGTTTATATTTAAAGTCCATCCGGTGAAAGAAGAAAGAGTCAGCAGTGTATTTTCCCGCCTGCCCCAGAAGCTGGAACATCCGTCCAGTGTGCCGCTCGAGGATCTGCCTTCGCTTGCCCAGGGGAGAAAAGAGGGTTCTTTTTCGTTGGAATCTCCTTCTGAGGTTGCTCCTCCGGCGTCCGCGGAGCCGCCGCGCCCTTTTAAACGCGAGGAGCGTAAGGTCGGCCGCAATGAACCCTGCCCCTGCGGCAGTGGAAAAAAATATAAAAAATGCTGCGGGAAAGACGCGGCTTAATTTAATTGCATAGGAATTTCCTTTTTAGTAGTCGCCCGATTCAAAACAATACAAATAATAATAACGATGATATTGTAACGGGCGAAAACATAGTTTCGCCCCTACTTCTATAATTTATGAATTTTATCTCGATTCTTCTCTCTATCTTTTCCGCGCTTCTTCTTGCCCTTTCTTTTCCTGTTCCCGGCTGGGGGTTTCTGGCCTGGATTGCTTTTCTGCCCTGGTTTTTTGCCCTGCAAAGAGAAAAAGAAAAACCAATTGTTTGTTTTTTCCTTTCCTATCTTGCCGGAACAGTGTTTTTTCTCGGCTGTCTTTGGTGGGTGGCCTGCGTAACCTGGATAGGCTTTGTGGTTTTAGCGCTTTATTTGGGACTGTATTTCGCTTTTTTTGGTTTATTCTTTTCTAAAGCAGCCGCGAACAGGGGCAGTTCCGGGAAAATGTTATTGAGTATTCCTTGTTTATGGGTGGCCCTGGAATACGCGCGCAGTCATCTTTTAACCGGATTTGGCTGGGTTCTTTTGGGTTATTCCCAGTATCAGGTTTTGCCGGTGATTCAAATCAGCGACCTTACCGGGGCATATGGGGTGTCCTTTCTGATTCTTTTAGTGAATACGGGCTTATGGATGATTGCCCGTCGAGAGACTATCCATACGAAACGCGGGGTTTCTCTGTGCGTATTATTTTTTCTGGCGCTGGCGCTGGGATACGGTTATGCGAAACTGTCTTATTGTCCGCGGGAGATTAGCCGGGTTAAGGTAACTGCCATACAAGGGAATATTCCCCAGACTCTGAAATGGGACGCTGCCGCGCGTGAGGATATTTTGAAAAAATATTTTCAACTGACCGAAACAGCGGCAAAAGAACAGTCCCAGCTGATTATCTGGCCGGAGACCGCTGTCCCCGGATTCCTGGAGAACGATCCCGAACTGACACAGCGGCTGTCCGGGTTATCGGAACAGGTTGCTCCGGCCGCCCTTTTAGCAGGCGCGCCTTTTATAGACGATAATGGACAAATCTATAACCGGGCTGCTCTCTTTTCGCGGGGACAGATTAGGCAGTATTACGATAAGATTCATCTTGTTCCTTTTGGGGAATTTGTTCCCTGGCCTGCTTTTTTTTCCCGTTTTGCTTTTGCCGACCTGATTGCCAATTTTACCGCCGGAAAGGAATATACGGTGTTTTCTTTCCCTGCCGCGGATTTTTCCAAAACAGTGCAGGCGGGTGTTCTGATTTGTTTTGAGGATGCCTTTGCTTATTTAGCGCGCCGGTTTGTTCAGCAAGGGGCGCGGGTGTTAATCAATATCACTAACGATGCCTGGTTTGGCGATTCCGGCGAGCCTTACCAGCATCTCGCGGCCTCGGCTTTCCGCGCCGTGGAAAACCGGGTTAATCTGGTGCGCAGCGCTAATACGGGAATTTCCTGTTTTATCACGCCCTGGGGAAAAATCTTCAGCAGAGTACGGGGCGCTTCCGGACGCGATTTGTTAGTGGAAGGCAGTAAGACCGAACAATTAAGCATTGTTTCTTTTCCCAGTTTCTATTCTAAATTTGGCGATATATTCAGCTGGCTGTGCGTCATCATTGGCTTGGGGGCGTTAGTGAGAAGGGGCAGAAATACCTAAAGCAGGGGTTTGCCTGCCCTTTTGTTTTTGCGCAGCCGGTCCAGGGTTTGTTTGCTGAGCCGGATTTTTTCTCCGCTATTTTGGAAAGTGACCTCGGCTCCTTTAAAATCTTCCAGCTGGTAGCTGTGCGCGATATTTCCTGCCATATTCAGGGCCTCTTCGCATATTTGTTTTTCGTTCCCTTCGATGTCTAAACGCAGTCTGAATAAGTTTTTTTCAAACCGCGCCGAAATAGAAGAGACCGGAAGATTTTCTCTTTTCCAGGTTTCTTTGAGCCGGCGGGCAATCTGGGCGGCCAGGAATTCATTGAGGTTGATTCCTTTTATAGGAAGGCCGTCCTGGGCAAATTGGGCGCTGTCCGGATATCCGGCAAAGATTTGCCGGATATCCCTTTGCATAATCTTGTTTTCTTGCCGAAAGAATTTGGCGACGATGTCAATAATGGGCTGTTTATAGTTAATGGTGTCTATTAATATCAGATATTCATTTTCAAATCCGCTGGGGAAAATCGTTGTTTCAGTTTGAGCCGAGGGACTCGCTTCATAAGTTTCTTTAGTTTTGACCCGGAAAAGGGCTTCTGTCTGGGAGAGCTTTTTGCCGCGCGTTTCCATTATTTGGTAATGGAGGCTTCCCGGCTGGGCAGCGATACTGCCGGGATAAAATATTTCTTCAGTTGTGCCGAGGGTGAGTGGAAAACGCGCGCAGGTCTTGAGCGCTGTCTCCGGGGGGATGTTATTATTTAAATCAATAAAGAGTTTGGAGACCGTGTTTTGGCCTAATGTTACAGGGTCTATATGAAAGACGCGCTGCAGGCGCTGGAGATATTCGCTTCTGGATATATCCTGCACGCTGATCCTTTTAAGATCGCTGACGTTGCCAATTAATAAGTATTCGGCGCCGATCAATTGGGTATCCCGGGCGCACAAAACATAGAATTGAACGGGACAATCCGTGCTTAAAGTTACTCTTTGCAGGGCTAAAGCGGCATTTTCAATCTTTTCCGCCGCGGAAGAGGTTAATCCTAATTGCTCGGTAACTAATCCTTCGATATCCAAAGAAATACCCAGGGTTTTTTCGATCAGGCGGGCATTGACCTTGAGCTTATATTCGTTTTGACAGATTTTCCGGACGGCAGTGGTTAGTTGAGCAGCAGGGTACGTAGGCCGGGAACATCCGCAGACGAGCAGCGCCAATAAAAAGCTAATCAATACTCCGGGGGAAGAGAGATTCTTCCTATACCGTCGGCAAGCCGGTCTGGACGTCAGGCAAGCTTGTCTGCTGCGCGGGCAGGGCGCGGTTCTTTCCATATTCTTTGAAGATACTTTCGATTTCGTCGTATTCCAGTTCCTCTTTTTCCAGGAGTTCTTTGACAAACCGTTCTAATAACGGGGTTTCTTGTTTCAGCATTAGTTTGACTTCCGAGTAGCACTGCTGGAAAATCTTTTTTGTTTCGTTATTTAAAGCTTCTTTAGTCGCTTCGGATAATTGAGCGGGGGGGATTACGGTGTAGTCTCCGATAAACTCCTCTTTTCCCATCCCGTATTTCCAGACCATATTATGGGCGTATTCCATAGCGTGTTTAAAATCCTGGGCGACTCCGTCGGAAGTAACCCCGAAACGCAGTTTTTCCGCCGCGTAACCGCCCAAAGAAACTTTGATATTGGCCAGGATTTGGTCCCGGTTGGCCGTGAACAGTTCTTCCCGGGGCTGGGAATACACGGCGCCCAGGGTGTCTTTACGGGAGATAATCGAGGCCTTAAACACATCGTTAGTAGGATGGAGGATGTACATTGTCAGAAGATGCCCGCTCTCGTGCGTGGCGACCATCTCTTTCTCTTTAGGCGTCATTTTCTTTCTATGTTTGATGCCCATATCCACGCGTTCAATGGCCTCGCTGATTTCTTTGTGCCCGACTATTTCGGTGCCCTTGCGGGATGCGATCAGCGCGGCTTCTTTGACAATATTCTGGATATCCGCGGGTGTTTTATAGACGCACTTGCGGGCAAGGCGGGAGATGTCCATCCGGGGATCGTGTTTGATCGTGCCCAGATAATATTGAAATAATTGTTCTCTTCCTTCTAATGACGGCCGGTCTATGTAGACCTTGCGGTCGAATCTCCCGGGCCTGAGCAGCGCCGTATCCAGGGTGCTTTCCTGGGCATTGGTTGCTCCGATGACAACTACGTTGTAATCGTTGTCTTTCAGCCCGTCCATTTCTACCAGCAGCTGGTTTTGGGTGGAATTGGTTTCGCCTCCGCCTAAAAAGCTGAACGTCCGCTGGCGTCCGATGGCATCCAGCT
>JAZDEE010000070.1:0-8000 GCA_043809065.1 Candidatus Omnitrophota bacterium
CTGGCCGCCAACTGCTGAAGGGGCTGTCCGGCCGCCGACCAGCTTCGGCGCGATAAACACTATCATCCTGTCCACCAGTTTTTCTTGCAACGCGGAAGCGATGATTTCCGAGCCGCCTTCAATCAATACATTAGTTATTTCCAAATCTGCCAGTTTACGCATTAAATCTTTTAAAACTACTTTATTCTCTTTATGCCGGACAATGAGCACCCGCGCCCGCCGGGAAAAATAGGTTATTTTTTGCCGGGGAGCAAGTTTTGTAGCAGCAATAATTACCTCGGCGGGTGAATCCGGAGAAAAAATCCTGAGCTGAGGCCGTATTTTCAGACGCGTATCCACAATCACTTTTTTAGGGTGCTGCTTACCCGCTGTGTCTCCCAGACGGCAATTGAGTAACGGATCATCCCGCAGCGCTGTATTGATGCCCACCAGCACCGCGTCGGACTGGCTGCGCAGTTTATGCGCAAACCCGCGCGCCGGTTCGGAAGTAATCCATCGGGAATCTCCGCTGACCGAGGCGATCTTGCCGTCTAAGCTCTGCGCTATCTTCACGGTAACGTAAGGTATTTTTGTGGTAATATATTTTATATAAGCCGGATTAAGTTTTTTTGCTTCTTCTTCCAAAATGCCGCCGTGTGTTTTTATCCCCTGCCGGCGTAAATATTCCGCTCCTTGTCCGTTATTCAGGGGATTGGGGTCCTGCATAGCAAAAAATACTTCTCTAACGCCGCTATCTTTAATTCTATCCACACAAGGGCCGGTGCGTCCCCAGTGGCAGCACGGTTCCAAAGTTACGTAGAGACTCGCGCCCCGGGATAAACTGCCGGCCTGATCTAAAGCAACTACTTCCGCGTGCGCCCGGCCGGCTGCTTTATGGTATCCCTGCCCGACAATCTTGCCATTCTTGACTACTACTGCGCCGACTAAAGGATTAGGACTGGTCTGTCCCTGGGCCCGGCGGGCCAATCGCAGGGCTAAACGCATGAACCTGTTATCGCTGTTCATTTCTTCACCCCGGCCGCATTCTGATTCTTCCGGGCTGCCGCTTCCGCTTTAAGCTTCTCTACACATATATAAGGAACCTGAACCCCACCCAGCGCAGTCCTGCTTTCCCCCAGCCCGTGGTAATCCGAGCCTCCGGTAACTAAAAGACCGTGCTTTTGGGCAATGCGCTGATAGTGTTCAGTTATATCGGCATTATACTCCGGATAATATCCTTCAATGCCTCTTAATCCCAGACGGGCAAATTCCAGAATAAGACTGTCGCTGCCTATCTTATGCGGATGCGCCAGCACGGAAAGCCCATTCAATCGGTTAATCATCGTTATTGCTTCCTTAGGCGTAAGTTTATACTTTTTCACATAACAAGATTTACCTTCCCCGATATATCTAAAAAAAGCTTCCTTTATGGAAGAAACAAATCCCTCCCGCTCCAGCATCCGGGCAATATGCAGTCTGCCTATAGCTGTTGCTGGTTTAGTCTCCTCTAAAAGTTTGTCTCCATCCAAATTTATGCCTACAGCCTGTAATTTTTTGATAATCGCCCCGGCCCGATCTCTTCTTACCCGGCGAATTTGTTCCAACTTGTCTCTGAACCATCGCGTCTGCCAATCAATACAATAGCCTAAAATATGGATTTCACAATCATTCATTTCGCAAGTCAGTTCTATACCCGGAATAACCTCTATATTCAGGCACAAAGCGCAGCTTAAGGCCGGCGCGATTGCATCTACGGAGTCGTGATCAGTAATAGCAATACAGTCAAGCCCTGCCTGCCGGGCCTGAGTAACTATTTCCGCTGGTTCAAAGGTTCCGTCGGAAAATTTGGTATGGATATGCAGATCTGCGTATTTCATCGTAATTTACCAGATTCTCGTGCTGCGTAGCGTACTACTACGCAGAGTAGCAGGGGAGGAAAAAGTCCTTGAGGCAAGATAAAACTTAAGCTTTCTTCACTATGAGCCGGATAAATCTATGTTTGCCAATCCTGATACAATACTCTTTATCGAATTCTAATTGACAGCAGTGGTCATTTATCTTCTTTTCATCAATAGAAACCGCGTTTTGCTCTATTAACCGGCGGAAGTCGCTTCTACTTTTCACTAAATTCAGTTTGTCCGCGCCACACAATAAATTTACCAGCCGCAAGTCCTCCTGAGAAGACACTTTTAACGTTCTGGTTTGAATCTCACTAAAAGGATCCTGTAATTGATATGTTTTCTCGAAACGCTCCTGAGCTGTTTGCGCCTGAGCCGCGCCGTGAAATTGGCGGACAATTTCCCGGGCCAGCGCCTTCTTGGCCTGCATAGGATGCATCTCTTTTATCCCGGCGCTGTCTATATCGGTTAAAAGTTCATAATACTTACTCATCAGTTCATCGGAAACAGACATCACTTTGCCGTACATCTCATCGGCCGGTTCGGTTATGCCTATATAGTTATTTAAAGACTTGGACATTTTTCGCGCGCCGTCTAAGCCTTCCAGTATAGGCATAGTAATAACCACCTGCGGCTCCTGTCCGTATGCCTCCTGAAGGTTACGGCCGACCAGCATATTAAACTTTTGGTCAGTCCCGCCAATCTCTATATCAGCTTGCAGCTTGACCGAATCGTAGCCCTGCATCAGCGGATAAAAAAGCTCCAGGAAACTTACCGGTTTATTCTCTTTTAGTCTTTTTTGAAAATCGTCCCTTTCCAAAAGCCGCGCCACTGTATACCGTTTAGCCAAATCCACAAATTCATCAAAAGTAAAAGGAGCAGAGCGTTTTTTCAGATGCCCCCGCCGGGAAAACCAATCACTATTGTAACAGCGCTGGTAAAGCCGGGCATTATGGACATCTAAAATGCCGCTAATCTGTTTCTCGTAGGTGGCGACATTTTTCTCAATCTCCTCCCAGGAAAGTGTCCGGCGGGTCTTGGACTGGCCGGAAGGGTCCCCTATTAAGGCAGTAGCATCACCAATTAAAAAGATAACTTTATGCCCGGCCTGCTGAAAGTGGCGCAGCTTGCGCAACAACACCGTATGCCCCAGGTGGATATCGGGAGCGGAAGGATCAAATCCGGCTTTAATGATTAAGGGGCTTTTCTCTTTCAGGGATTTTTCGATCTTCTTTCTTAGCTGGTCTTCCGAAATAATCTCTACTGTGCCGCGCTTAATTATTTCTATTTGTTTGTCTACGGTTGACTCTTTGGTCATCTTCAAAACACCCTCTTCTTCAAACCATACTGCCAGAAAATGGCCCACTGTTCATCATTAAAAGACCCAAACGGCTGGGGAAAACTGTCTATAAGCATATCTTCTACTTCTATCTGAGTCAATTGTCTCTGCGGCTTGGGCCATCCGCTTCCTACCGTATATCTGCCATAAAGCACATGCCAAAACCAATTCCAGTCTTCCCGGGTAAATTCCCCGAAGGGGTTTGGCAGAACATTTTTGATACTTTCCTCTAACTCCAAAGTGCTGATGGGCGGCCTTCTTGCCCAAATAACCGAACGGATGTTCTCAATATAAATAAGCGCCTTTTCTTTAAGTGTTTCCCGGACGCCCTCGGAGGCCGGATGTTGGGCTACTTCCAGTAAACCATAAGCCAGGAAAGCTACTACTGCCAAACTAACGACAGACAAGATTAGTTTCTTCATCATGCCCTCTTGTTTTGAGCACTCCGGCAAAATTATTTACTATTTATGCACGCACTAAACCAAAAACAAACCCAACAGCATGCCTGTTCGGAAAACAAATACTCCAAAATCTGTGCCGTTAGAACGGCCCGTTCGGGGAACGGGCCCTACAAAGATTCTCTCTTCATTTTTTGGTAATTGGTTATTGGTGTTTGTTCTCCCTGTGTCTCACTCCTTCATACTTAAAGCAATCTTGCGCTGTTCGGCATCGGATTTGACCACTTTAACGTTGATTTTGTCTCCGGGCTTGAACTTCTCGCTGATTTTGGTGCGGTCATCTTCTTTCAATTCGGAAATATGCAGAAGCCCTTCGATATCTTTTTCCAACTCTACAAAGACCCCGAAATTAGTCACCCGGGCAACCGCGCCTTCCCATTCCATTCCTATCGGGTAGCGGGCGACAATTTCCGGCCAGGGATCCGGAGTCAACTGTTTCAGGCCTAAAGAAATCTTGCGATTATCCTGATCAACCGCAAGCACCACGGCATCAATCTTCTGGCCTTTTTTCAACACATCCTGGGGATGAGCAATCTTTTTTGTCCAGGACATATCGGAAATATGGATCAATCCGTCAATCCCTTCTTCCAATTCCACAAAAGCGCCATATTCGGTTAAGGTATGGATTTTACCTTTCACCTTTGAGTTAACCGGATAGCGGCTTTGCGCTCTTAACCACGGGTTGGCTTCCATTTGTTTGATGCCCAGAGAGATTTTCTGACTTTTGCTGTCCACGCTTAACACCATGGCTTCCACCACATCTCCTATGGCTAATACTTCATTAGGATGGTTGATTCTTCTGGACCAGGAAAGTTCCGAAATATGCACGAGGCCCTCTAACCCTTTCTCCAGTTCAATAAAGGCCCCGTAAGGCAGGATATTCACTATTTTGCCTTTAACCTTTGTCCCTACAGGATATTTATTCTCGGCATCTAACCACGGGCTGGGGGCTTTTTGCTTCAGTCCCAAAGAAACCTTGGTGTTTTCCGGGTCTATATCCAGAATCATTACCTCAACTTTGTCTCCGATGGCCACAATTTCACTGGGATGGCTCACTCTGCCCCAGCTCATATCCGTAATATGCAAGAGCCCGTCCACTCCTCCTAAATCTATAAAGGCCCCAAAATCGGTAATGTTCTTGACCATTCCTGCACGTATGTCTCCTTTTTTCAAATCACGCAGAAGCTTTGTTCTGGCTTCTTCATGCTCCTGTTTTAAAACATCCTTACGGGAAACAATCACATTTTTTCTGGGTTTATTGATCTTTACTATTTTGAACTTATAACTCTTGCCCAGATACTGGTCAAGCTGGGGAGACCCGCGCATAGTCACCAAAGAAGCCGGTAAAAAGGCTTCCATTCCGATGTCCACCATCAAGCCTCCTTTAACTTTGCGCCGCACTACCCCTTCAATCACATCACCTTCATTATATTCATTCATAATCCTTTCCCAACCCATTTTGCGGTCGGCTTTCCATTTGGAAAGGACTACCATCCCGTCATCATTCTCCTTGGTCTCTAAAAGCACCTCGATTTCGTCGCCAATCTTTAAAGCCCCGGGATTAGCAAATTCTGATAACGGGATACGGCCTTCAGATTTATACCCTATATCCACTACCGCCTCTTTAGTTAATATGGCTATAATCTTGCCTGAGACAATTTCTCCTTCCTTGAGGTCCTTAAAGGTTTCCTCATAGAATTTCTCCAGATTTTCTTGTTTTGTTTTACTAATCATTGAAACAAATCACCTCTTTCTTGAAAATGTAATTCGGGCAAATGCCCCCTTCGGGCACAAGCCCCCTGCGATATTTTTGTTTCGGGCGGGCGCTCGCCTCTCGGCGAAGCCGAGGGAAGCCGAGGGAAGAGACCTGCCCCTATTGTTTTAATTGTGTAACCACCCGCATAGTTTTTTCCGCCAGGATTTGATAAATTTCGTCTTTATCCTGTTCGGAAACACTATCCCGCACAGACTGCGGAAAAATCGGCTGCCCAAAGTAAACCCTGATCTTATGCGGACGGATCAGGCTGCTGTTAATAGGCAAAGCCTGGGCACTGCCCTCAATTAACGCCGGTACTATAGGCACATTTGCCTTTACTGCTAAAAGTCCCACCCCCTTCATTGGATGAACATTTTCTCCCCCGGCAAGCCTCCTGCCTTCGGGAAAAACTAAAACTACCTTACCGGCCTTAAGTTCACTGATAATCCTGCGTAACGTTTTTAAATCACCGCTTTTACTTTTTATCGGCAAGGCATTCAAGGCTGTAATGAAACGGCCAAACAAGGCATTACGGATAAAAAGGCCCTCTTTCGCTAAAAAAAAAACCGGCCGCGGAAAAGCTACAGCCAAAACCGCCGGATCCAAATAACTGCGATGATTAGCGGCAAGTATCAAGCCGCCCTGACCGGGAATATTTTTTCGCCCGCGGACTTCCAGGCGAAAAATGCTTTTCAATATCAACCCAGCCAAAAAACGAATCAAGCGGTAGAACAACCATCCGCCCCTTTCTCTTTTATTTTTTTAAGAATCTTATCTACTACCTCCTGAATCCCTAACTCAGTTGTGTCTATGTAGAGTGCGTCTTCGGCTTTCACCAAAGGAGCTACCGTTCTGGTCATATCACTGGTATCGCGTTGGATAATATCCGCGCGGATATCTTCGACAGTCACATCCTGGCCCATCCGTTTTAACTCCTGAAAACGGCGTTCCACCCGCTGTTCCGCCTGCGCGTCCAGATAAAACTTATATCGGGCATCAGGGAAAACTACTGTTCCAATATCTCTGCCTTCCAATACCGCCGCAGGCTGCGACTCCGCCAGTCGTCTCTGCATCTTCACCATTTCTTCGCGCACAGCGCGGACCTTGGCCACATAGCGCACCTTCTCTGTAAGGGACGGCTGGCGGATGTCTTTGCTTACATCCTCTCCGTCCAGGATTATTTTCAGGGCATCCCCTTTCATACAAAGCCGGATATCGGCGCTCCGGGCAAGTTTCGCCAAGGCCTGCTCATCACTAAGCAAAACGTTTTCTTTCACAGCCTTAAGAGTAAGCGCCCGATACATCGCCCCTGTATCTACATACAGCATACCTAAGCGTTTAGCCAATTTTTTAGCTACCGTGCTCTTGCCTGCGCCGGCAGGACCATCAATAGCAATAATGACATTTTTCCCTGTCCAAGCCGCTTGCCCTGAGCGCGGTAAAGAAACGGCACCGGAACAATCAGGGGAAAATAAAGAATCGCGCAGGCGCTTGATTTTCTTTAACTCGGCAGAAAGTTTTTTTCTTTCTCCCAGTTGAATACTTTTCCGGACCAGTTTTAAATTCTTTATGTATTTATCTACCGACTGAACAATAAATTTTCTGTTGGTAAAAAAGATATCCGCCCACATCTGCGGATCGGAAGCCGCGATACGCGTAGTATCAGCAAACCCGCCGGCCGCAAAAGCCAGGCTGTTTTTCGCGGTCTTCACCAGCTGCGCAGCTACTAAATGCGGCAGATGGCTGCTTAAGGCCAGATGCCGGTCGTGTTCCTGCACAGAAAGCACTCTTGTGCGGCAGCCAAGCTCCTGCCAAAACTTTTTTATCCGTTCTAATGCCAAGCGGTTTGTTTTTGGGGTCCGGGTTAAAATACACAGTGAATTATCAAATAAACCCCGGCGGGCAAAAGCCGCGCCTCTTTTTTCGGAACCGGCTAAAGGATGGGCGCCTACAAAATACACCCCCGGAGGCAAAACGCTTTCTATTTCCCGGGTAATCGCCGCTTTTGTGCTGCCCGCGTCGGTAAGCAGACAACCTTCTTTTAAATGCGGGGCAATCTTTTTGGCAATGTCAATAATCTGCAGCACCGGTGCAGACAAAATAACTAAATCGGCATCTTTTATCGCAGCACGGCAATCCAAAGTTCCCTGGTCAATTAAACCCTTCTCTACCGCCTGTTCCAGAGACTGTTGATGCCGGCAGACACCGATGATCCGGCCGGCCAGCTTTTTCTCTTTTACGGACAGCCCGATAGAGCCGCCGATTAAACCTACACCGATTATGGTAATTTTATTAAACATATTATAAGTAGTAACCAGAAACTATAGAACAGAAACCAGAGAAAACCAAAGAATAGATTATTGTAAATCGATTAAGCCTATACTCGTGCTGAAAATTTTCTATCATCTGGTTTTTATTCTTTCTGTTTTCTGTTCTCTGGTTTCTGTTCTCTGGTTTCTCGTTAAATCTCTCTTCCCACAGCCAAAGCTATTTTCCGCAGGTGCTCCATCAGCGCTGTAAACCTTTCCGGCAGGAGCGACTGGCTCCCATCCGAAAAAGCCTCCTCAGGA
>JAZDEE010000071.1:0-2596 GCA_043809065.1 Candidatus Omnitrophota bacterium
CAGGATAAAATCGAGTAAGAGCGGGGTGATAGTGACCCCTACGATGAGTTTCGACGAGAGGGGCCATAGAATAAATAAGTTATCTTATTTTGTGCTTGCCGGCGGCGCGAATTCCGGATTTCCGGAAGGGGTTTTTCCTACGCTCGCGGAGTTTACAGGCGAAGGCGGAAGCCTTGAAAAGCCGGAAGCTGTTTTAAAAAATAAAACCCCTGAGAAAAGATCAGGCATTGAAAGCCAGGGCAAGGAGGCGATGGCTGCCGTAAGGTTTAAAACGCTCTCCATAGCTCCCACTAGATCGATCAGGTATGTCGCGGCCATGGGCATCACGGAATCCAGCCCTGAAAAGATATTTAAGAAGTTCAATTCCGCTGAAAAATTAGACAAGGCCCTAACCTTTAATAAAAAATACTGGGTTGAAAAATCGCAGAGGGTTTATTTTTCTACGGATGACAAGGATTTTGACAGGTGGATGAAGTGGGTGAGCGGCCAGCCCATATTCAGGAAGATATTCGGCTGTTCGTTCCTTCCTGATTTTGATTACGGCAGGGGCGGCCGCGGATGGAGAGATCTGTGGCAGGATTTATTGACCATGCTTTTAGTGCATCCCGGACAGGCGCGCAAGATGCTCATAAGTAATTTCGGCGGGGTGCGGCCCGACGGCTCCAACGCCACGATAATAGGCAAAAATCAGGCGGAGTTTATCTCCGACAGGAACAATATTTCCCGTACCTGGATGGATCACGGGTTTTGGCCGCTGGTGGCTTTGAATCTTTATATAAATCAGTCAGGCGACAAGGATATACTTTTTGAAAAAGCCCCGTTTTTCGAAAGCGATAAAATAGATACGGTGCTGGAGCATATCCTTATAGAGCACAGGAGGCCTTTTACAAAAATCGGCAAGCACGGAAATTTTCTTCTGGAAGGCGCTGACTGGAACGACGGGCTTGATATGGCAGGGGAAAACGGCGAGAGCGTTGCGTTTACAGCCGCTTACGCTGGAAACCTTTTTGACCTGGCAAACCTGCTGGAAAAAATAAATTATAAAAAAGAAATCATAAGTGATTTGCGCCGAAAGGCCGATAGCCTGGCAAGCCATATAAAAAAGGATGAATGGCTGAAGGTTGAATCCGGTTACAGTTTCTTTAACGGGTATTATGACAATCTGGGCAGGAGAGTGGGGGGTGACCATGCCCGCGGCGTGCGCATGGCTCTCACGGGACAGGTGTTCCCGATAATGAGCGGGGTGGCCACGGATGAGCAGGTGCGCGAAATATACAGGAGCGCGAAACGGTATTTATGGGACAAGTCTCTGAAAGGCTTCAGGCTGAACACTGATTTTAAAGAGATCCAGCCTGATCTCGGAAGGGCATTCGGGTTCGCTTACGGCGAAAAAGAAAACGGCTCGTTCTTCAGCCACATGAACGTGATGTTTGCGTACGCGCTTTATAAAAGGGGATTTACCGCGGAAGGATACGAGGTCATAAGTTCCATATGCAACATGTGCCTGAATACGGGCATCAGCAAGATTTATCCCGGCATCCCGGAGTATTTCAATTCCGAGGGCCGCGGCATGTACCATTATCTGACAGGCTCAGCCAGTTGGCTTTTATTTACCATGCTTACCCAGGTATTCGGGGTAAGAGGGGACATGGGGAGCCTCTTAATAGACCCTAAGCTGGTAAAGTCGCAGTTCGGTAAATCCAAAAAGGTTTCAGTCAATACGACTTTCGCGGACAAGGCTATACGCGTCAATTATTTTAATCCGGATAATCTTGATTACGGCGAATATAAGATAGGCAGCGTCTCTATAAATGGCAGCGCTGTAAAGACATTACCTGTAAAAAGAGAAGAATTTCTTCGCCTGGCAGGAAAGGTTTTAAATATAATAGATGTCCGGTTAGCTTAACCTGCTGTTTTTTCCATTGGCTGGCCGCAGCAGACCAGTTCCCCGCCGCCCGCCTTTGTAACAGTCACTTCATTTCCGCAGACATTGCACTTGTACTTTTCACCGGCATTTTTTACAGCCATGCACACCTCCTCTTCCCAAATATCATATAATATACTATAATATACCTGTGCCTTTAAAATTGAAAGGATTAAAAATGGCCGATGATATATATCCAAACAAGATGTCGATCATAGAGCATCTTGAGGAGTTGCGTAAACGCATCATTGCGAGCCTTGTTTTTTTTACGCTGGCGTCTGTCATTTCCTTTATGTTTGCGGATAAGATCTCTGATATCCTGAGATTGCCGGCCTTAGGCATAATAGAAAATTTTATATTCCTTGCCCCCGCAGAGGTTTTCACCGCGTACCTGAGGATGTCAATCCTCGCCGGCTTTGTGATCTCCCTGCCGTTCATCCTGCTGCAGCTCGGGCTATTTTTGATACCCGCTGTAGAGCGGGATCAGAAAGAAGCCATAGCAAGCTGGCTTGTGATCTCATTTTTACTTTCCGCGCTCGGCATAATATTTTCTTATTTTCTAGCGCTCCCCTTTGCGCTTAAATTTCTTATCGGTTTTGCGGAAGGCGCGGCAGTCCCCATGATAAGCATAGGAAAATATTTTTCATTCGCGGGCGCGCTGCTTTTGATAGG
>JAZDEE010000072.1:0-2274 GCA_043809065.1 Candidatus Omnitrophota bacterium
ATCCGGCAAAACGCAGGAAATCAATTGCAGTCCTTTATTGAATCTCAGGATACATTCACTGATATCCTTGGTAATAGTCATTCTATTTTGCGGAGAATGGCCGTCTTTTTCCCTTAAGCGGGGTATGGCATAATTTTTGAACAAAAAGTGCCTGGACCTTTTGCTGTCCCGCAGGATTTTAAGGACATCAACAATAAAATCAAGGGAACTATCCGGGGCAAAGTCCACCAAAAATAATTCGTGCTCGTTTTTCAGCGCGTCTTCTACTTCTTTCCGCCAATTATTCCCTTGATTAAATTCAACATACCAATAAAAAGACACTGTCTTAGAGAATTCATCTACCCAGCCGCCGGACAGCTTATGTCTTCTAAAAGGAAAGACAGCAAAAATCCTGATGGGAGTAACCAAAAAGTGATGAGAATTAAGAATAGATTCTTTAATCTCCGCCAGCGCCGACAGATTGAACTCATTGCCGGTTTCTAAAAAGATATTCCAGGATAGATGCGGATTCGCCAAAGATACAGCCTGCAAAAAAGAGGCGCTTAACCTTAAGTCCTGCTGTATATTTTCGCTCACAAACCACACTGTCAATGGGTTGCCAAGCTGTGGACTCAGTTTTTCTCCCAGCAATTTTAAACTATGGCAGTCTTGTCTATCCGAGTTTAGTTCAATTATTATTTTGGTCAGCGGATATGGAAGATTTTCGATATCCGGATAAGGCACAGGAATGGAATTATCAGCATAAGGATAATCTGTAGTCAAATGGGCGGTCATCGGCATCTGCAGGTCAAACATATTCTCGTCCTCATCATAAGGTTTAAAACATTCCCGACTTTCTTCCTGAGAAAGTGTATTAGTGCTGAATACAAAATACGGCGGCTCATCCTGGCACTTTATCCCATATTTATCTTTTTCTCTGCTTAACTTAGTGCCGGGCAAAATCCGCGTGCGGAAAAAATTGGCATAAGGGATCAGCTCATTTTCCTTGAGAAAGGCGATAGTTTGATTAAAACTCTTTACCGTCTGCCCAGGCAGCCCCGCCATCAGATTAATAGAAAAAGGGATATTTTTTTTTCTGAGAACCGCCAAGCCTCTGATAAATTTTTCCCGGTCAAGCCGGCGCCCTATATTTTGCAAAACAACCGGATCAGCGCTCTGTAAACCAATGTCTAACGCCCACGACCCGCATTCCTGAAGCATAGAAGCGGATTCTTCGGTTAAATATTCCGCGTATGCTGCCGCGCCTAAGGCAAGATTTCCCTTATTGATTCTTTTGATAGAACGGCAAATCCTGGCAAAATTCGGAGAAAGATTAAATGCCGACTCCATGAATATAATCCTCTTCACCCCCGGACTGGCCGCTAATTCCAATTCCTTCTCGATGGTCTCTATCTGGAAAAACCGCAGAGGACGAATACCCTCCCCGCAATAAGCGCATCTAAACCGGCAGCCCCGCTGCGTTTCAATACACATTACGCCATAATCCTGGGGATTAATAAGGCCTAAAAGATAGGGAGAGGGAATCTCACTTATATCTTTCAGCGAAGAACGCGGAGATGTGAATACAGGGTCTCTTCCTTCACGGTAAAAGATACCTTGAATATTCGCGCAGTCCTGCTTTTGGCCTAAGATATGTTCTATATACTCGGAGAAAGCAAACTCTCCTTCTCCCAGGCAGCCAATATCCACCACGGGATTATCTAAAATATATTTCGAATCCTCCGTCACCTCCGGACCGCCCACGATAACTTTTAAATGCGGCAGTCTTTTCTTAACCTTTTCGGCAATAGACAAACTGCGCATTGAATTCCAGCAATATAAGGAAAAACCTAATACATCCGGGGCCTTGGCGCAAAGCGCCTCCGCCAATCTGGCATCACCGGACAAATTGCTATTTTGAGCGTCTAAGATTTCGATGTCCGCGTCTTCCAATAAGCCTCTTTTATGGCACATTGCCTTTAGATACCCGCAGGCTAACGGAACATTGCCCCATTGTTTATTTAATTTAAACTCGGGAAGGGGCAGCTGAACTAACACAATCTTTAATTTAGTTTTATGGCTGGTCATTTTTTACAGCGGTTCGTATTTGTTTTTCGAAAGCCTTTGCTAATTCACAATAATAGGGAACAGGCGACTCCTGGTTATGGGTCTCCAAATATGCCCGCGGCGGACAAAAATAACACATTGCCCGGCGAGAACAAATCCGGCAGTGAGAATTAGTTCTAAATTGCTCGTTAAGAACCTGGGGGAATATTGTATAAAACCCCTCGGCGA
>JAZDEE010000073.1:0-11559 GCA_043809065.1 Candidatus Omnitrophota bacterium
GCGTTTTCTTTATCCATCTTATTTATCAATATCATCCGGGGCAAGTTATGTTTATTCAGCAGTTCCCAAACCCGTTCAGTGCCCACTTCCACGCCGCTAACAGCATCAACCAACACCAGCGCTGAATCACACGCCTTAAGCGCCGCCAGCACCTCCCCGATAAAGTCGGCATATCCCGGAGTATCCAGAAGATAAATACAGGCGCCATTCCAGGTTAAATGCAGCGCTTTACTATTAATAGTAATCTTTCTTTCTATTTCATCCGAATTATAGTCGCACAGACTTGTCCCTTCACTTACCTTGCCTAAACGGGTATTTTCTCCCGCGGCATATAACATCGCGTCAATAAGAGAAGTCTTTCCCGCCCCGGAATGCGCGACTACTGCTACACTACGAATCTTATCAGTCCCAACGTTTGCCATTTCCCCCTCCCCAATACAATGTTGTTATCCCAACCTTATCCCCCTGGTAATCCTGTGCCCTAACACAAAGCTCCCGGCAGACATTCTTTTTTTACCGGCTAATTGCAATTCCTCAATCAAAAGTTTCTCCCGGCCTGTTTGCACTAAAATACCTCCGCAGGGGTCTATATCTAAAATGTCCCCGGCAGAGGCGCTTTGTTCTCCGGAAACGACCGCGCTCCGGCAGACTTTCAAGAGTTTATTGTCCCAATAAGTAAACGCCCCCGGCCAGGGCTGAAGTCCGCGGACCCTATTGTGGATGTCTATGGCAGCCATACTCCAGTTAATCCGGCCATCCGCCTTTTGCAATTTAGGGGCAAAAGAGGCCTGGGTATCGTTTTGTTCCGTCAACACCAAGCGGCCTTGTTCAACCAAAGCGATACTTTTAAGCAGGGTCTCTGTACCTATGCAAGCCAGCCGCTGACTCAAAATCGAAGAAGTATCCGAAGGCAGAATCTCTGTTGCCTGCTGCAAGATAATGTCTCCCTGATCCATAAATTCATTCATTTTAAAAACAGTGACCCCGCTTGTCCGCTCTCCGCGGATAATTGCCCAGTTAACCGGCGCCGCTCCCCTGTATTTGGGCAGAAGCGAGCAGTGTAAATTTATAGCATATTGGCGGGGAATTTGTAACACCTCTTTGGTCAGAATCTTGCCATAAGCCGCGACAGCAAACAAATCCGCGTGCTGCGCCCGCAATTCCCGGATAAAGCTCCGCTCCCGCAAATCCCGCGGTTGAAAAACAGTCAAGCCTCTTTCCTGGGCAAAATCTTTTACCGGAGAAAAACTCATTTTTTGGCCTCTTCCTTTTTTTTCATCGGGAGCTGTCACTACAGCTAAAATTTTGTGCCGGCTTAGGCAAAGTCCCGCTAACGCGGGAACAGCAAAATCAGATGTGCCAAAAAAGATTATTTTCATATCTCCTTACCCATCCCCTCCCGCAAATAGAAGGAAATTTTTTATCTCCGGCCGGCGTTTTCTTTTCCATTGACAAAGCAAATCGTTTATTCTAAAATAAACCCGAGGCGGGAAAAATGAACAACGAAATTTCCATTCCGGCAAATGTTAATGAGTATTATAACAAAGGTTTATTGGCTTTGGAAAAGAAAAATTATGATTATGCCATTGAACTTTTTTCTCAAGCCTTACTCCTAAGAAAAAACTTTCCGGAAGCCCGTCATTACCTGCATCTATCCGCGCAAAGAAAAATTACCGAAAGACCGCCCGCGTTATTCAACGTCATCTTTAATAAACTGCAAAATTACATTTTTCTGATGAAAGCAATACTTCTGGATACAAGAAAATTGTTTTCTTTGGCCATTAACGAATACGAAAAGATCCTTCGCTCGGACCCGATGAACATTTATGTGCTCAACCGGCTGGCCCAAAACTTATTAAAAGAAAACGATGCCGCTTCGGCATTAAAAATACTGGAAGAAATCAAGACTATAGACCCGCATAACCTCAACGCGTTAAAATATCTGGGCCAGTTATACTCCCAAATGGATAATTATTCCGAAGCCCGCCAATCTTATGAAGCCATTCTGAAAATCCGCCCTCACGACGCGGAAGCTGAAAAAGGCATTAAAAATCTGGATGCCCTGGGAGCAATCCGGGAGAGTTTTGGGCAAACTAAAGAATAGGGAAAGGCATACCTGCCCCAATAATTCAATCCAATAGGAATTTTCTTATTTTGTATAAATGGTGGCAATAAACATAATGATAGAAAATTATATTCTTTGTTTTTTTCCGGTTACTATTCTCTGTTCTCTGTTCTCTGGTTTCTGGTTTCTTAAATTAGATATATTATAAAGGATCCACATCTATAGTCAATGGAATTCCTTGATATTTATTGTAACCTTTAGAAACTTCCTGGATAAGCCCGGTTAACTTCTTTACCGGTTTACCTTGAAGCAAGATATTCCAGTAAAATTTTCCGCGCACCTTAGGAACTGCTGCCGGAGCCGGTCCTAATATCTGAATGCCTTCTCCCCCATTCTTCTGCTGCAGGCACAAACACAAATTACAAGCAGCGGCATATACCCGTTCGCCATTATATCCGCTTAAGGTTAGATTGACCAGATGGTTAAAAGGCGGCAGTCCTAATGCCTTCCGGCTGGCTAATTCCTGCTGGTAAAATTGCTTATAATCATGCGCGATGCTTAACAGAATGGCGTAATGCTGCGGGACATAAGTTTGAATGATTACCTTTCCCTCGGTCGGCCCCCTACCGGCCCGGCCGCCTACCTGGGTCAAAAGATTAAACGTGCGCTCCGCGGAACGAAAGTCCGGATAGTTTAACGCGGTATCCGCGCAAACCACCCCCACCAATCCCACCCGGGGAAAATCCAGCCCTTTAGCCACCATCTGCGTGCCCACCAGGATATCTATTTCACCCTCTTGAAAAGCATGGAGAATCTGCGCGTGGGCGTCTCTTGAGGTTGTGGTATCCGTATCCATCCGCGCTATGCGCGCCTGAGGGAAAAGCCGGTGTAATTCACTCTCAACCTTTTCCGTGCCTATGCCAAAATAGTTGAGATAACCGGAATCGCATTGAGGACAAATCGCAGGCGGACTAACTCTGTAGTTGCAATAATGGCAAACAAGGGTTTTATCGGCATAATGGTAAGTAAGACAGACCTGGCAGCGTTTGCATCTGGCTGTATATCCGCATTTCACGCAACTAATAAATGTAGCAAAACCCCGGCGATTCAAAAAAAGAATCGCTTGTTCTTTCCGGTCTAAAATCTTTTCCAGGCCTAATTCCAACGGACGGGAAAGAATGTTTACCCTTTTTCTGCGCATCTTAATTTCTTCGCGCATATCTACAACACTCACCTTAGGTAAATCTTGTTCCGTCACTCTCTCCGGCAAAGAAAGCAAAACATATTTTCCCTTTTGGGCGTTGTAGAATGATTCTAAAGAAGGCGTGGCGCTGCCCAAAATAACCACGGCGCGCGCCGGCTCAGCCCGCAATATGGCTACCTCCCGCGCGTGATAACGGGGAGCAGTATCTTTCTGCTTATAGCTTGGCTCATGTTCCTCATCAATCACGATCAGGCCTAAATTGCTTACCGGAGCGAATACAGCCGAACGGGCGCCAATCACAATCTGCGCGCGGCCATCTCTCAGCATCCGCCAATACTGCGCTTTTTCCCCGGTTAAAAGACGGCTGTGCATCAAGGCAACCTTTTCCCGGAACCTTCGGCGGAATCTTTCTATCGTCTGCGGAGTCAGGGCAATCTCCGGAACAAGCACTATGCTGGTTTTGCCCTGAGCCAGGGCATATTCGATAGCCTGCAAATACACCTCGGTTTTTCCGCTGGCCGTAACTCCATACAAAAGAAAAACCCGGTGCTCGGTTTTCTTTATACTTTCCGCGACAAGATTTACCGCCCCCTGCTGCGCCAAGTTCAGCGCGATCTTCTCTTCGTTATTTTCCCGGACTATATCCCGGACATCCAGTCCAGCTATCTCTTTTTCGATGATCGTTTTTTTTCTTTTTCGTATATTAGCCGGATACGCGGCCTCAATCGCCTCCCCCCAGCTGACACAATAATAGTCGGCCACCTGACGGGTAAGCCGGAGCATCTGACTGTCTAAAAGCGGTGCCTCTCCTAAAATATTGCTAATCGGTTTGAGTTCTTTCCATACGGGCTCAGTTGTAAACGCCACTACATACCCGATGGCTTTACGCTGGCCAAAAGGGACCTCTACCCTCTGTCCGATTTTAATGACTTCTTTCAGGTCAGGCGGAATGATGTACGTAAAAGGTTTATCTACGGGAACACCCAGTACCACTTGCGCATAGCTGTTATTCATAACTACCCCAAAATAAGCAGACCCCTACTGCATTGTTTCATAAATTATTGTTAAATTCGAAGTACGAAATCCGAAATTCGAAACAAATTCGAATTCTCCAATGCTTAAATGTTCAAAACAATATTCTTTAGGTATATGTTTGGGTCATTTGTATTTTGAGAATTTAAACATTGTTTTGGATTTCGATATTCGGATTTCGGATTTACTGTTAATAACTTTTGTTACGGTACAATAGTATAATATGGGTCAGTCTATTAAGGGTATCAAAGACAGGATTCGCAGTGTTGAGAAGATTCATAAGGTAACCTCGGCGATGCAGACTATCTCCGTAGTAAAATACAGCCGCACCGAGAAAGAGCTTCTTCCGCTGCGGCTGTATTTTCTCAAGTTAGAAGAGGTTTTAAATAATTTGTTTTTAAGCAACGAGTCCTTATCAAACCCTTACCTGTCAGACAAGTCTACGGGGAAAAAAACTTGTCTGTGTATTATTGTTTCCGACAGCGGCCTCTGCGGAAAGTATAACGATAATATCCTCGAGGCAGGCAGTGAATTCATCAAGAAGACAGGAGAAGACACCATGCAACTGGTGTTAGTAGGCAAAAAGGCCGCTACTTATTTTAAAAATAATGGCAGTATTAAGGTCTTAAGGTCTTACGCGGGATTGAATGGGCGCTATTCTCCACAGATCGGCAATGAAATAGCCCAATTCCTTACCGATATTTTTCTATCCGGACAAGCAGGTTGTGTTTATGCCGGCTATACGCATTTTAAAAACGCGTTAACGCTGGAGCCGAAAATCGAAAGATTTCTTCCCCTCAAAACAAAGAGTCCCGGAAAAACGGAATACCTGCTTTGCGAACCGGATATAAATAATATACTCCGGGAAATTATACCTAAATACCTTAATACTAAACTAAGACTTTTATTCATGGAGGCCTTTACCGCGGAGCATGCTGGCCGGGCAGTAGCAATGAAAACCGCTACGGAAAATGCCAAAGAAATGCTTGCCGGGTTGGTCCTGCTGCGCAATAAAGTACGGCAGGCAAATATCACGCAGGAGATCACCGAAGTGATTTCTTCTGTAGAAGCATTGAAAGGATGATGTCATGGCGCAAGGAGTAATCATTCAGGTTATTGGAGCAACAGTAGATGTGAAATTTCCGGAAAAGGAAGGCCCGCAGCTTCTTAACGCCGTAACAGTAGAAGATACGCAGAATAATAGAATCCTGACTTTAGAGGTAGCGCAGGATATAGGAAATAATACAGTGCGTTGTATTGCCTTGGGCTCTACCGACGGATTAGTGCGGGGAATGAAGGCACAGGATACCGGCTCTCCTATAACTGTCCCCATCGGCCCTCAGACATTAGGACGGGCCTTTAATTTACTGGGCACCCCCATTGATGAAAAGGGCCCGCTTAGCCATCCCCGGATGCGCAGCCCCATTCACAAACCCTCTCCGAATTTTGAGGAACAACTGCCTATCTCCGCGATATTAGAGACCGGGCTTAAGGTTATTGATTTATTAGCGCCTATACCTAAAGGAGGGAAGGTGGGTTTATTCGGCGGAGCAGGTGTGGGAAAAACCGTGATTGTGATGGAACTCATCCGGACCATCGCCACAGAACACGGAGGAGTATCTGTATTCGCCGGAATCGGGGAACGCTCCCGGGAAGGCAACGAATTGTGGCTTGAGCTCGGCGACTCCGGAGTAATAAAAAACAGCGTCCTGGTATTCGGACAGATGAATGAACCTCCCGGCTCCAGGCTGCGCGTAGGATTATCCGCTTTGACCATGGCGGAATATTTCCGGGATGAGGAAAGAAAAGACGTGCTTATTTTCATTGATAATGTCTTTCGTTATATTCAGGCCGGTTCGGAAGTTTCCACTCTCCTGGGCCGGATGCCCTCGGCAGTGGGTTACCAGCCCAATTTAGCCACAGAGGTAGCGCTACTGGAGGAAAGGATTGCCTCCACCCGCAATGGTTCGATTACCTCTATCCAGGCCGTTTATGTCCCGGCAGACGATTTGACGGATCCGGCCCCGGCAGCCATATTTTCGCATTTAGATGCCAAAGTAGTGCTATCCCGGCAAATCGCCGAACTGGGTATCTATCCGGCAGTCGACCCTTTAGACTCAAGTTCCCGGATTATGGACCCCAAGATTCTCAGCCAGGAGCACTGCGATACGGCGCTGGCAGTACAGAAGGTATTACAACGGTATAAGGACTTAAGAGATATCATTTCTATCTTAGGTGTAGATGAACTGTCTGATGAGGATAAGCTTATTGTCAGCCGCGCACGCAAAGCGCAGCGGTTTTTCTCTCAGCCCTTTTTTGTTGCTGAGGCCTTTACCGGGATGAAGGGAAAATATGTAAAGCTTGAGGACACGATTAAAGGCATAAAGATGATTATTGAAGGCAAGCTTGACAACCTTCCGGAGCAGGCTTTTTACATGGTAGGCACCATTGAGGAAGCAATGGAAAAGGCAAAAGCAATGGAAAAAGAAGATACGCGGCATACTCGTGCTGCGTAGCGAACTTCGCAGAGTAGCAATGGATAAACAATTCCAGTTTGATATTATTACCTCTCAAAGAACAATATATCATGGTATGGTTTCAACGCTTGTGGTTCCCGGCGAATCAGGATGTATGGGAATATTGGCCAATCACGCCGCGTTAATTACCAATATCCGGCCCGGGAAGATCTTGTTTAAAGAAGAACCCGCCGGCGACTTCAAGTCCATAGATTCCCCGGAAAAAGGCTTTATCGAAATCAAGAAAAATAACGTCACTGTTTTGCTGGATAATCAATAAAATTAAAAATACTTGACAAAGCTACTAAAAATATGCTATACTTTTTTTCTTTCTAAAGACTAAAGGAAATAAAATGCAAAAGACTATTGCTGCACAAGCCAGGAATATTAAAAGAAAATGGTATTTAATTGATGCCAAAGGGAAAATTTTGGGCCGGATAGCTACCAAAGCAGCCACGATTTTGCGAGGTAAGCATAAGGCCATATTTACACCTTCTGTAGACTGCGGCGATTACCTGGTAGTAATCAACGCAAAAGATGTCTGTGTAACCGGCAAAAAGCTGGAGCAAAAGGTATATAACCGTTATTCCGGCTATCCCGGAGGACTAAAACAAATACCTCTCAAAGAGATGTTTAAAAAGAACCCGCAGGAAATCATTAGGCACGCTGTTAGAGGAATGTTGCCTAAAGGAAGTTTAGGCCGGGATATGTTAAGAAAGCTTAAAATCTACGCGACAGACAAACACTTTCAGCAGGCGCAGATGCCGGAAACTTTGGAGGTCTAACAGTGGCTGAGGAAAAATTTCAGGCAACAGGAAGAAGAAAAACTGCTATCGCCAGAGTAACACTTGCTCCAGGCACAGGAAAAGTTACCATTAACAACAGAACCATAGAAGATTTCTTCAAAGTGGCGATGCTGCGTATATGCGCAGTTCAGCCTTTAAATATTACTGACAATCTGAACAAATTCGATGTTTCCGCCAATGTAAAAGGCGGAGGCACCAGCGGACAGGCCGAAGCCATCCGTCATGGGATTACCCGCGCTTTGCTTAAGACCAATGACGCGTTACGCACTGTATTGAAAAGCGCAGGCTTTTTACGCCGCGACCCCAGGATGAAAGAACGTAAAAAATATGGTCAAAAGGGAGCCCGCCGGCGCTTCCAGTGGACGAAGCGTTAAACAGGAGGCTTAAAGCTTTAAATTATAAATTAGAGGATTTTTTAAAAAATATAAAGTGGAAAGCCTACTTATACGTCGAAAACTACTTGACGGAGTAGGCTTTCTTACTTTATAATAAACCACATATGTATTTTGTTGGATTTGTACTAATGGACCACGACAGCGATATTAACTTCCTTTCCATTATTTATTTTAGAGAGCATTGATATGATCAAAATTGCCATTGTCGGAGCAACCGGATATGCCGGTGAAGAATTGCTGAAAATCTTAGCCAGACATTCACAAGCTGACATTGTGTCCGTGTCGGCTAAGATAGATAGTCCGCAAAAAATCGGCGCTATTTTCCCGGAATTAGGCGGAAAAATTGATTTAGTCTGCGCGGCGCCTGATTTCCCGCAGATTGTGCCTTCGTGTGATGTCGCCTTTTTGGCGCTGCCGCACCGCGCTTCTATGCAAATAGCGCCTATTTTTCTTCAGGCCAATAAAAAAGTAATTGATTTAAGCGCTGATTACCGTTTAAAAGATGCCTTGGTATACGAAAAATGGTATAGCACAAAACATACCAGTTTTACCTACGTTAAGGAAGCAGTCTATGGCCTGCCGGAAATTAACCGCTCTAAAATTAAAACAGCAAGGCTAATCGCTAATCCGGGGTGTTACCCCACAGGAACGATTTTAGGCTGTCTCCCTTTTTTGTCGGCTAAAGACATTGTCGATAGCGAAAGGATTATTGTGGACGCCAAAAGCGGGCTAAGCGGGGCAGGGAGAGAAAAAGAAGCGGAACTATTCGGGCAAATGCGGGAAAATTTCCGGGCCTATAAGGTGGACGCGCACCAGCACAGCCCGGAAATAAATCAGGTACTCTCCGAGTTCTCCGGGAAAAAGATAGAAGTTACCTTTACACCGCATCTTATTCCCATAAAAAGAGGCATTCTCAGCACCATTTATTTCCAGCTGAAAAAGAAGATTACGCCTGAACAAGCGCAAAGTATCTATGAAACATTTTATAAGAATGAGCCTTGCGTCCAAGTTCTGCCTCCGGGAGAATTTCCTCAATTGAAGGACGTAACTATGACTAATTATTGTCGGATCGGACTAAAAATAAACACGGAAAGAAAAACAGCCATTATCATCTCGGCTATTGACAACCTGCTCAAAGGCGCTTCCGGACAGGCCGTGCAAAATATGAATATTATGTACGGGCTGAAAGAAACAGAGGGATTAGTATGAAAGTCGTACCAGGCGGAGTTTGCGCTCCGCAAGGATTTTTTGCCAATGGCCTGCATTGCGGGATAAAATATAAAAATAAGGACCTGGCCTTAATATATTCCCGGGTTCCCTGCCAAGCCTGCGGTGTGCTTACACAAAATAGAGTACAGGCCGCGCCGGTAATATTTACCCGAAAACAATTGAAAAGCAACCTGGCGCAGGCCATTATTGCCAACAGCGGAAATGCTAATTGCTGCACAGGGGAACAAGGTCTTTCTAATGCTATCCGAATATGCCGGAAAACAGCCCGGGAATTAAACATATCGGAAAAACATATTTTAACGGCTTCTACCGGAATTATTGGGAAACAATTACCGGTGGAAACAATAGAAGCCGCGATTCCTCTTTTGACCGCGCATCTAAAAAGAAGCGGAAGCCTTGCTGCCGCGGAGGCAATTATGACCACCGACACCGCTCCTAAACAAATGGCCGTGCAGTTTAAGTCCGGAAATTCGGAACTAAAAATCGGAGCCATTGCTAAAGGATGCGGGATGCTTGCCCCCAATCTAGCGACTATGCTGGTTTTTATAACTACAGATGCCGCGCTGAATAACGATGACTTTAAGCCGGCTTTACAAGAAGCCGTGGACAATTCTTTCAATATCATTACTGTTGACGGAGATACCAGCACCAACGATATGGTCTTAGCGCTGGCCAATGGCCTGGCTGGAGCCGCTCCTTTACAAGGAGCCGACTTGCAAAACTTTAAAGAAGCGCTTAATTTCCTTTGCATTTCCCTGGCCAAGATGCTGATTAGAGATGCCGAAGGCGGCACTAAATTTATCGAAATTCATGTGGAACAGGCTAAATGCATTGCTCAGGCCAAAAGAGTGGCTTTTAAAGTAGCCAATTCGCCGTTAGTAAAGACTGCTTTTTTTGGAGAAAACCCCAATTGGGGCAGAATCGCCGCTTCCATAGGAGCCGCTGACAGAAATATTCATCAAGAGAAAGTGGTAATTTACATAGGGAAGGAAAAAGTAATGGAAAAAGGCGCGGGATGCGCAGCTTCCCAGCAAAGGTTAAACACGCTCTTAAAGAAAAAGAATATCTTAATAAAAATTGGGTTAGGGATGGGAGATGCCCGCGCCACAGTATTTACTTCCGACCTTTCTTATAAATATGTACAAATTAACGCGGAATATTAACGATTTTTAAGTGTAAAATTTAAAACACAGGTAGATATGAAAAGAGCTATTGCCAAAGCGGATATTTTAATTGAAGCCCTGCCGTACATCAAAAACTTCCAGCATAAAATAGTGGTCATCAAATGCGGCGGCCGACAGTTGATTAATGAAGAAACAATCAACAATATCCTGCTGGATATTGTTTTTATGAATTGCGTAGGATTGAATCCTGTTTTAGTGCATGGAGGAGGCCCCAGTATTAATGACAAAATGCGCGCTTCCGGACGAAAAGTAGAGTTCTTTCAGGGACAACGGGTTACCGATAAAGAAACCCTGGCCATTGTTGTTGAAGAATTAAACCGGCTTAATACGAGCCTGGTCCAGCGGCTTAATCGTCTGGAAACAAAAGCGCAAGGTTATACCGCCTCAACCCAGCTGGTCGTAAAAGCAAAACAACTTACTCTTCAGTTAGGGTTAGTAGGAACCACTGAACGGATTGAAACTGAAATTATAAAAGCGGCACTGGCCAATAATGTGGTACCGGTAATTTCGCCTCTGGGCACAAACGACCAGCAGCAGATTCTTAATATTAACGCGGATACAGCCGCAGCCGATATCGCGGCCGGATTAGGAGCCTGGAAACTGGTGCTTTTAACCGACGTGCAGGGAATTATGTATGACCAAAATGATGAAGACTCTCTAATCTCCACCCTGCATGTGAACGACGTTTCCGGGCTAATCAAAAGGAATGTTATCCAGCAGGGGATGGTGCCCAAAGTCAACGCCTGCGTCCTGGCTTTAGAAAAAGGCGTTAAAAAAACACACATCATTGACGGCGGAATTCCCCGTTCTTTACTTTTGGAAATATTCACTGATGAAGGAATCGGGACACAAATTGTGCAATAAAGAATAAGGATTAGGTCTGTTATGGAAAAAAATAAAGAAGAACTGATCAATGAATATAAGAACTATGTAATGCCTACTTATTCCCTCAAGCCAAGAGTATTTGTCCGCGGAAAAGGAACAACAATCTGGGATAGCGAAGGCCGGGAATACCTGGATTTTTTTCCCGGCTGGGCGGTAAGCGGGCTGGGGCACAGCCACCCTTTGATCCGCGCGGCTTTACGCTCTCAGGCCAAAAAGATACTCCACGTCCCCAATAACTATTA